>JAUSHB010000021.1 GCA_030648955.1 bacterium | reverse complement strand
TGTCGAAGTTGTAGTGCCCGTGCCATTAATTGCGAGGTTGCCGCCGAAGGTTGAGGTGGCGGTGGTAGTGCCTGTGAAATATGCGCCAACGATTTCCCCCACCACAGAAAGTTTTGCGTAAGGGGAAGTGGTGCCGATGCCTACGTTGCCGACGAAACTAGCATTACCATTTACGTTTAATAGGTTTGATGTTGCCGCATTATATAGATATCCAATATCAACATTTGTTCCCTTTACCCTGATAGGTAATGTTCCTGAATTATTTACCGTAAAAGCCAAGTAACCTCCACTTGCAGCATTAAACCATACCTCGCTTCCATCGTTTTTAGTTTGCCATCCATAATTTGTTGAATCAGGACTCGCAATACCCCCTGGCCAAAGGTTTGAGTACCCCGCGATAGGGTCGCTCCCAATTTTAAAATTAGTTACCCCCTTTGTTCCAACAGAAAGTATTCCACTGCTTAATGACGACAACGAAACATAGTTTGTGGAATCATAGCTTAATCTCAATTGCTCTGCAGTACTTACAACATCCAACTTTGCTCTTGGAGTTGTAGTTCCAACTCCCACATTTCCTCCACTAGTCGCAAATGTTGCACCACCTGCAAACGTACTCGTCGCTGTCGTTGAGGTGGCGGTGTAATATTCTCCCACTACTTGTCCTGCGACGGAGAGTTTGGCGTAAGGGGAGGTGGTGCCGATGCCGATGTTGCCTAAAAAATATCCCGTGCCGTTGTCGAGGAATTTTGCGAGTGTGGTGGATGCGTTGTTTACGATTTCAAATGCTTGACCAGTGCTCGCCCCCCCACCCCAGACCGTGAGTTTGGAATATGGTGTACTCGTACCAATACTCACAAGCCCCGTGGAGAGCGCGGAAAAAACATTTGCCGTTCCGTTGGTAAGATTGAGAATTGCGCCCGCTCCTGTTTGATTAATAGTTACAAACGTTCCTGCAGTTGAAGTTGAGTTGCTCGCATCTCCCCTTAAAAATTGCCAGCTTTCCAATCCGTTAATTTTCCCCGCCTCAAATGCCGCGGGCACAGCGCCTAATCTTTTTCGCGGAGTCATTTCGCCATCCCACGTAGGAGTGGCTGCCGATCCTCCGATCTCTACTCCAAGATATAATGTTTGATTAAAATCTACCGAGGTAAGCGCGGTGGTACTTCCCAACATGGTACTAAAGAGTCCGCTCGTAAGCGCGATGCGATTGTTTGTTCCTGTCCCATCGCACGTAGTTCCACTGTCGGGAGAATAGCACCATGTTTCTGTCCATGTCGCAACTCCTCCAGTTGCAACGGTATATAATTTAAATCTGATGTTGTAACTTCCATCGGCGACAGCGATGTTGCTCGTGTTTGTTAGTTTCCCTTGATAATCAATTTCTTTATTGATTGCCGCTTCAACTGCCGTACCAAAAAAAGCAAACAATAAAAATATTCCTCCAAAAATAAACCCCGCGCTTATCACGCACACATGCGCAATACGAGCGTGTTGTTCTTTGTGAAATATTTTTAATGTTTTACCGAATGACAACATGGTGCTTACATTTAGTTTTGAGGTACGATGGTATTTCCACGACCATCATACGTATCACGAGAAATTAATTCGCCAGATGAAACATCGAGTCGAATTGATTCTTTATTTTCAGTTGCGTTTTCTTCCCCACTACTAACCGAAGACACTCCTTCAGCAGAAACAAACACCGCGATTGCCACAAAAATAGTAATTGGAATAAAAATACTTGCAACGAGTCCCATGTTTGCTCCGGACGTCCCCCTAAATCCGTAGTGATCGAGAGATTTCTGCGAAACCTCTTTGAGGTATTCTTTTACCGCATCCGTAGTCGTAAACCATTTTCCATTTTTCTTCACAGCAAAAAGTCGTTTTTTTCTAACCAAAAGACCCAGATAATTTGCATCGTAAGGGGTCAACTTACTTGCTTCGCACAGTGAAATATATTGCTGGTCAATTTTCATAAAAAAGCCTTTAAATATTGGGGTTCAATATCGTATTGAATTAGATTTATTATATCAAAATAGACATAAATAAGTTGAAAAAAATAGACGAGTTATCCACATTCAAAAAAACACGGTTGTTCCGTGTATAAATACCAATTAAATGCCTGAATATATAGGTAAAATCCTTATGCTTTTGACCCGCAGTTTTGGTATTGAAGATCTTGGATTAACGGTCAGTGAGAATTATGTGGAAATATCATTTTTTAGCAACAAGGTGGTTTCCACGATGTTCTTTTTCTTTTTATACGAACTCGTCTTGTCTGCGTTTTTTGCGATCAAAAATTACAAGAAGGATGATGATAATAATTAAAATTAATATGAACCAAAAACATATATTTGTATATGTGATTGTTTGCACACGCGTAGGAAATTTATCCTTAGCGATCAGTAGTCCGCTTAATATTTTTATTTCTTTGCTTTTACTGGTGAGAGTTTTTATTTTTAAATTATATTCACCGCGCTCTCCAATGGGACTCATTGTTCCCTCGTAAACATCACGGGTATCATCTGCTCGTAGAAGAAATGTGTACACGGTTTCGTGTTGAAGAACATCCTGTAATCCGATGATGACGATACGTGTCGGGTCAGGAATTTTTTTATACGGGATAGATATCTCATAATTTTTTGTGGCATCGATGGTCATTGTTGCCCCCCGCCATGGTATAAGAATACCGTCTTGTCTAAATTCGAAATCCTGCAAGACAAGCGTGTCTTCGTAGTACTCATTCGTTTCGATATCCGGAGTAATGTTATTTTCCGTATCGGAAAATTCTTGATCGATAGGTGTATCCGATCTGCCGCGCAAGAGCGATCCTTGACCAACAGCGCCTGAAGAATAATTTCCTGTCTTATCTTTCGCAAAGATTGCGTAATAATATGTTACCCCTTCCCGTGTATCTGTATCCGTGGAACGTGAATCTCGTCCTTCATATACAACTTTTCCATCAAGCGGATCTTTTGGATAAGTTTTTTCAAGACGAACAATCCGTACTTCTTCAAATTTATCGGAAGGGGGATTTACCCATTTGAGAAAGATGGAATCCTTATCAGGGATAACCGAAAATGTGGTTACGTTAGGGAAAAGCTTTCCTTCTAAAATATCTTTTGTTTTAAATGTCTGTCCTGTTAGTGTCCCCGTAATTCCGTAGGTACTCACTAAATCTATTTTGAAATAATAGAGAGTATTGGGAATAAGGTTATTAATTCGCGTAATATGATTTTTCCCGAAAAAAACTTCCGTAAGACTTCCCTTGTCATAATCGGTCGTTCTCCCCCACGAAAGAGTGCCTTCTGTATCAACGTTCGTGTTCCAAAAAATAACAGCGTCAGTGGTCGATGCAGTGACTTCTATGTGCGTTACAAGCGGAACAATATTCGATGTTTGGATGGGTCCGTTCCCTCCCCCAGACGATGAGGGGGGAGGTGTGGACGGTGTAGAAGGAGTGGAGAACGTTGTAGCACTTGAAGTTGCGGAATGTAATCCAATATTCAAAGCGGCATCAAACGCCACAATGGTATAAGAATATAGAGTTGCTGGCAAAAGACCGGTGTCAGAATATGACTCTACGGTAGATGTGGCAATCTGAACAAATTCTCTAAACACTTGGTACCCTGTTACACCAACATTATCCGTCGATGTAGTCCATGTGAGATCAATCTCTGTTTGTGATATTGCCGTCGCAGTTACCGATGCAGGAGGTAATGGTGGCGATGTATCTGCACCAATTACCGATTGATTAACCGTCACCGAGTCTTGCGCAGTCAAAAGCACGTGCGGAAAAAGCACCGCAATTAAAACCGTGGTTATTATTCGATAGTAAAAAGTCATTGATGCAAAGAAAAATGTGCGGTAAATTATCTCGACGGCCGCGTAATCATTATACCCTGTTTAGTTTGCCTCGCACGTTTAAAGTGCAATGAGAGTTGCGGTCGTGGTCGCTTGATATGTTCCCGAAGGTGCAAAAACACCATTTTGTTCAACTGCTACACAGAGTGTTGAGACTGTGCCCGATGGAGAAGTGCGCGAGGTACTGCTCGCAATCTCAATAAGTTTTGTTCCATCAAATCCCTGCCATAAAAGCGTTGCTGATGGCACATCAGTCCCTGCAATACAATCAGCGTCTGTGCCATGTCCTGTTGTATCATTACCAAACGCGGAATACCCAAACTTGTAAGCACTAGAGACGGACCACGTTGCCTTTGAGGTAGTCGCAAGATCGGTGAACGCGTTTGATGTACTCATATTGCACAACGCATTTCTCACACCGCCTGCGTTGAGTGGACAGGGGGATGTTGACGAAGCATTTATTGACAACGTGTAACCAGCACCATTATCAGTTATTACCGTCCATCCCGCACTTCCTACGGCAGTATTTTGTGATAACGAAAGTGGCGTCATGGTGATATCTATGGGAGCACTCAAAGAAAGATAACTTCCCTGCATCTGCTGATATCCCGCCTTGAGTATGTAATTTGCGCTTGACGATAGACCAGTCCCAACTTCACCCATGGTATCTTCCATAATGTACGAACCCGAGGAGGAACGAACACCGCCCACGTTAACACTATCACTTTCAATTTTATAATTTGAACTCTGCATGGCTGCCGCAAGCGCATACGATGACACTATGCTAAATGCCAACAACGCAAGTAGTACTGGCGGAAGACGTAACGCCAGACGAAAAAAAAATTTCCTCTTTTTGTTTTGAGAAAAAGCAAAATTCAAAATATAAGGATATTACAAGTACTAATAAAAACGACCAAAGCCTGTGGTTACCCTTCTAGAATGAAAAAGTTTTTGTGAGTATATAGTCATATGCTATATTTTCCGCCTAAATTCAAATCGTGACGTAAGCCACTTTATAATCAAAACCAGAACCATGATACTCAATAATCCCGCGCCGAGAACTTTCCATGGGATTACCCAAAAGACGAGAGATTTTTCATCAATAATATCTCCATATCCCCTGTTAATACGAGCAGTCGCTTTGTATCTTCCCAAAAGAAGCGTGCGCTCCCACTGTACTTCACGTGACCGCAAAGAATCCGGCATTGAAAAGTATGGGAGAATATCTATCTTATCCGTGGTTACCCCCGCGATATTGGAAATCTCAACTACGCCATACGGATTCAAATGAATACTTCCCATATTTCTATAAAGAAATTCAAATGTAATAGGCTCACTTTTAAAAAACACTGATTTTCCACTTTTAATTCGGAAGTCTTGAAGTGATCCCTCTTCGTGTACCTTTCCATTGACACGAACAAGGAAAAGAGCCCCGAGGCGCGAAATATTCACCGTACTAGGAGCTTGAGCTTTATCTTTAGGTGGGGTCGGAATACTTGAAAAAAGAACTGAGCCGTAGAGTCCCCCTGGCTCGGCATTACTTGGAACTGAAATAGTGACCGGCAATATAATTTGCTCTTTTGACTTTAAGGTGAATTCAAATACCTCTGGTGTGAGGTATTTCATAAGCGAAAAAGGCCCCTTGTCTAATCCATAGAGAATAACTGTTTGTGCAGGGTCTTGAGATCCAGAAAAGTCTTCCATCGAGACCGTAAAATTTCTCGTGTTAGCGGTGCGATTGGTAATGGTGAAATTTCGAACTTCATGCTCGCCGGGGTTAAGAGTTACTTCTATTTTTGCGGGCTCAAGAACAAAGTCGTTTTTTACATCAGTATCAACATTTTTTATTTGATAGGCATACGCCGAAGTTACACCAAGAAGGGCGAAACTCGCGATCATAAGGGCACCAAAAATAATTCGAGAGGGTGAAACCTTCCCATTATTACTTGATGGTTTAGTGAGGTGAACCGTCACGTTATGTATTATTTATTATTGTACAACTGCAGTCGCTGTAGTAGTGGCCTTGTAGGTTCCAGAAGGGGCAAAAACGGCGTCTTGCTCAACTGCGTAACAGACATTCGTTGCAGTACCCGATGTTCCCGTCTTGACTGAACTACTGGCAATTTGGATGAGGGTCGTCCCATTAAATCCTTGATAGAGAAGTGTGCTGCTGGGAACATTAGCTGTTGATGAACATTGAGATCCGGTTCCATGTCCCGTTGTGTCATTACCGAAAGCTGAATACCCGAATGCATAATCACTTGTTACCGACCAAACGGCTTTTGATGTTGTCGCTATGTCTGTAAATCCTGACGCCGTACTTATGTCACAGAGCGACTTACGCATTATACTTGCGGTATTTAACGGGCAAGGGGAAGTAGACGATGCACTAACTGAAAGCGTGTACCCGGTGACATTGTTCGTGGTAACCGTCCATGTTGAAGTTCCAACTGAAGTGTCTGCTGAAACTGTCAATGCCTGTGACATAGTAACATCAGCAGGTGAAGAAATACTGATACCGGAGGTCACCGTTTGAGTAATAACCACCTGGTCCTCGACCGCAAGACCCACTGTCGGCTCAAGAAAAACAAAACCTGACATAAAAATAATTCCCGCAATAAGACTCAACCCAATGGTGTCTTTCATGATATAAGGCGTTTGATTCATAAGCCATATTCTTTCTAGGATTAATAAAATGAGTAAGGAAAATAATGACTATGTAGCTACCATAAAGTATAACAATATTAAACAGCAAAAGTAATACTTTTACTGTGGATAACTATCATGTATTTTGACCCTTTTTTATAATGATTTTTCAGGAGTTTTTGTTGTTCGGACTGGGAAGGTCCGGCCTTCCCAAAGGTACTGGTGCTTTATTTAATCAAGTATTTTTAGAAGAATACTTTTGACAAGTTGCGGGTTCGCAGATCCTTTTGTCACTTTCATAATTTGCCCTACAAGAAATTGGAGTGACGCGGTTTTTCCTTGTTTATATTCCATAACGATATTCTTGTGATCATCCAGAATTTTTTTAACAATTTCAGTAAGCTCCCCTTCATCGCTTTTCTGCAAAAGTCCGCGTGTATCGGCAATCCCCTCGGGAGAACCTCCTTGTTGATACATCACCAAAAGAATTTCTTTCGCACCGCGTGAAGAAATTTTATTGTCGATAAGCATCTGTATAATTCCCGAGAAATTTTCTGCGATCACATTACCAAGGCTACCACTTTCTTTCATAAATCCCGCGAGGTCCGAAGTAATATAGTTTTCCGCAAGTGAAAATCCAGTGTCTTGGAAGCAAGGCTTCCAATTGGAAGCCTTGCTTCCAAGACTTCGTGCGACCGTTTCAAAAAATATTCCCATCTGTTCATCTTGTATGAACATCTCCGCGCTTTCCGGTTTGATACCAAATTCGCGGATCAATCGCACACGTTTCTCCCACGGCAATTCCGGTAATCCTTTTCGTAAATTGACCTCGCTTAATTCTTTTAGTTCGCTTATTTTCAATTTCGGCAAATCTGGATCAGGAAAATAACGATAATCGTGTGATTCTTCCTTAAGGCGCTGTGAAAAGGTTGCCTGCTTCCCTTCATCCCACCCGCGCGTTTCCTGAATTACTTTTTCTCCCCGCTCGAGTGCTTTTGATTGGCGATCAACCTCATACGCAATTGCGCGTTCGACGGTTCGAAATGAATTAAGATTTTTTACTTCGACTTTTGTACCAAACTTCTCTGTGGTACTTACTGATATATTTGCCTCCACACGCATTTCCCCTTTTTCCATGTTTGCATCCGATGCGCCGAGCGTGCGCAGTAAGAGTTGAAGCTCACGCGCAAACGCACTTGCTTCTTCTGCAGTCTTAACTACAGGTTCGGTTACAAGCTCCATCAAGGGAATTCCCGCGCGATTGAAATCAACTAAACTATACTCTCCTTTGTCGTGAGATGAGCGCGCGGTGTCTTCTTCAAGATGAATGCGGGTGAGTTTCACGCCATTAAGAACGCCCCCCGATACAAGTGGGTATTTATATTGGCTGATCTGATATCCCTTGGGAATGTCCGGATAAAAATAATTTTTGCGATCAAACTCGGTAAAATCCGCAAGCGTGCCGCCCACTGATAGCCCAACTTTCAACACATGCTTCACCGCCTCTTTATTAATGACCGGAAGCGTCCCCGGATGCGCCATGCAAACGGGACAAATGTTCACATTGGGAGTTTTTTCTTCGGGGTCATTGATAGAATCGCAGAACATCTTTGTTCGCGTCTTTAGTTCGGCGTGCACTTCCAATCCAATTGTTGCCTTATATTCACCCATAATTCCGTCTAGTATATCACATCAAACTGAGAAAAGTCGGGGGTTTTTACGAAGAATGTCCTGTCAACTTACGACGTTTCTTATGCCGAATAAAAGAAGCAATACCGTGCTCAAGGACGATAAAACCAAAGATAACAAGGGCGACAGTAACCCCGAAAATTTTAATATTGTGACTGATATTTATTGCGGTATAACTCAAGAAGTACCCAAGTGTTAAAATGACTATTGTCCAAATAGTCGAAGCGGTGATTGATGCTTCTATAAAAAGCAGGAACTTTATTCTTACGAACCCGGAAAGTACAAGCGTGGAGTGGTTCATTCCATAAATAAACTTCGAAATGAAGACTGGTAAAAGTGGTTTCTGCTCAAAATTGGGAAAAAAACGCAGTATTTTCTTTTTTACATAATCAATGAACTTGTTATTACCGTAACGGCTGCATAAATAAACACCAAAGTAGTACCACAAAAAATCTCCCATAACAACACCTGAAAGCGCGATTGCAAATGTGTCGAATGGATCAAGAGCCTTAAGGTGTACAAGGATGCCGGCGCCGATAAGGATGGTCTCTCCCTCAAGAAGCATGCCGGCAAAAAGAATCGCATAACCGATGAATCGATGGGCTTCGACAAACGAGATGAAAAAATTTAAACTGTTCTCCATGTTGCAAAATCAAAGTTTAAAAATCAAAATTACAATTCAAAAATGCAAAAAAAATAACCCCTCCTTCTCAATTTTTTAATTTTAATCTGTCATTTTCCGTTTTGATATTTACATTTTCATTTTACTAGTCTCTATCAATAATCTTTCCGCCAATCGAGCTTACGAACGAGACGAGCAACGCCCCAAGTATTGCGGTAAGAAAACCATCCACATGGAACCCCTTTACGAATGTACCAAGAAACCAAAATAGAAACCCGTTAATAGCAAACATGAAAAGCCCCAGAGTGAGGATGGTGATGGGAAGCGTGAGAATGATAAGAATCGGCTTAACAATAATATTTAAAACCCCAAGAATGAGTGCCGCGATAAGCGCAGTGTAAAAACTATCCACCGTAATTCCGGGAATAAAATACGCCGCAAGAAGAATCGCGAGAGCGTTTAAGATTAGTTTTAAAATAATATGCATAGAGAAGAAGGGGGGGGTTATTTTATAATATTTATTGGTGCTCCGTTTACAAATGCTTTAATATTTTCTGCCGTTGTGTTTAAAATTCGCTCGATCGCCTCTTGAGTGTTAAACGCATTGTGCGGGGTAATGATAACACGAGGGTGGTCAATGAAGTAGTGATTTGAGAGTAGTATTCGAAGATCCTCTTCTTTGGGATGCGGACTGACCAGAAGATGAATTTCATCGCCCATATATCCTTCTTCTTCAAGTACATCGAGTCCTGCACCCGCCACAATCCCCTCTTCAAGCGCTTTGACGAGTGCCACAGTCTCGATAAGTCCCCCGCGGGCGGTATTGATGAGATACGCCCCGCGTTTTATTTTTTCGATGTTTCCCGTATTAATAAGATGGTGCGTGTGTTCATTGTACGGAGCATGAAGGGAAATGATGTCGGAACGCGAAAGGAGATCCTCAAGCGAGAGGTACTCGAATGAAAGTGCTTGTGCAGTTTCATTGTTGGGAAATGGATCATAGGCAACCACATTCATATCAAATCCTTTTGCCATTTTTATGGCATGCCTGCCAATGCGTCCGGTTCCCACGACACCAAATGTTTTTCCCTTGAGGTCGAATCCGCGCAAGCCGTCCTGCGAGAACGATCCTTTCTCCGCAATGCGATGATATGAATCATAAATTTTTCTCGAAAGCGCAAGAAGAAGCGCAAAGGCAAATTCCGCAACCGTATTCTCGCCATACGACGGGACATTGGAAACAACGATTCCTCGGCGATGTGCTTCCGCAACATCAATATGGTCAAAGCCGGTTGAGCGAGCAGAGATGAATCGCAGTTTTGGGAACCTATCCATTTCAGTGGCACTAATGTGCGAGTTTACAAAGACAGATAAAACTTCCGTGTCTTCATCGCGAGATTGAGAATCTTCCAAGGGAGCCTTCAAAAAAGAAAGCGAGTGTTCGGGAATTCTACTCTTAACATAATCTTTTTCCCACTCTTCATTGTATACATAAGTGATGCGCATATTTAAATCAATCCAAATTCTTTTTCAATCTCGATCAGTCGATTGTATTTTACCACACGTTCCTTTTGCGATGGAGCCCCAGCCTTGATGCCAAACGCGCCGATTCCCACCGCAAGGTCGGCGATAAACGTGTCTTCGGTTTCTCCGGAACGATGCGAGGCAACGATTTTCCACCCCGCCTCCTTGGCAAGACGCGCGGTTTCATACACTTCGGAGAGTGTCCCGATTTGATTAGGTTTTACAATGAGCGCATTCCCCGCTTTTTGATCGATCATCGTTTTTAAAATTTCCGGATTGGTGACCGTGAGATCGTCCCCCACTACAAGAATTTTCCCTCCCAACGTAGCCGTCATTTTCTTGAATCCATCATAATCATCTTCGGCGAATGGATCTTCAATACTCATTAATCCGAAACGATCGACAAGATTTTGGTATACCTCAAGGAGTTTGTCGGTTGAATATGATTCATCAAGAACTGTATACGCACCGTCCTTATAAAATTCTGAAGCTGCAGCATCAATGGCAAGTGCCAATCCATCACCTGGAAACACTAAGCTTCGTAATAATTCGAATGGTTTTTCAATTGTGTTGAACGTGGGACAATAGCCTCCCTCATCACCCAGTGAAACTGCACCGATGGTTTTTTTTATGAGTTCGCCAAGCTCCCAATATACTGTGGTTGCCCGATCATACGCCTCGCGCGGATTACCTTCAGCAACAATAATATACTCTTGAAACGGAAGACAAAAATCAGCGTGTGCACCACCATTGAGTACATTCATATACAGTCGAGGAAACGAGGGCGTAAAACCATTTTGCTGTGCAATATACTTCCATGGTTGCAGACCTGCTTCAAGCGCAAAAAGCTTTGTTGCGGCAATACTTATGGCTAGTATCGCATTTGCGCCCAGATTTTCTTTGTTTTGAGTACTGTCCAGATCACGGAGTACTGTGTCAATTTCATTAGGCGAGGAAAAATGTCGCGAGGTAATTTCTTGCGCAATCTGTTCCGTAATATTTTTTACAACACCTTCAACACCCCCATCGCTATCTCGTTTTTCATGCGCTTCTTTTGATCCAGCGCTTTTGCCGGAAGGAATCGAAGCGTGCACACGTGCCATGCCGTTTCCAAGTTCCACCTCGATTGTGGGATTGCCACGGGAGTCCAAAATGGAACGGGCTTGTATATTGGTAATCTGCATTACAAAATCAAAAATTAAAAATCAAGATACTCATCACATCTTAATACGCTTCTCTTCATCAGAAACCTCAAATGTCATCGGAACAATAGAGTCCGGATTGAGAGATACGGCATCAATCCCCTCTTTAATAAGAAAACGTAAGAAATCTTTATAATCAGATGGAGCTTGCCCACAAAATCCAATATACTTTCCGCGACGTTTGCATGCGTGAATAGCATCTCGTACAAGCACACGGACAGAAGGATCATTTTCATTTGATATACCGGCAACGATCGAGGAATCGCGGTCAAGTCCCAGCGTCAATTGCGCAAGATCGTTTGATCCGATCGAGAATCCATCAAAAATATCAAGAAATTCATCAGCACGCAAAACATTGGTCGGTATTTCGCACATCACGTATACACGAAGTCCGTTCTCTCCTTGCGTAAGACCCCCACGCGCCATTGTTTCAATGACTTTCTTTCCTTCCTCGGGTGTTCTGCAAAATGGAATCATGGTCTGTAGATTATACAACCCCCACTTTTCGCGAACACGTTTTACTGCTTCACACTCAAGGAGGAACGCATCAATAAAATTTGGATGAGCATACCGAGAAGCGCCACGCCAGCCAAGCATGGGATTTTCTTCTTCAGGCTCAAAATATATCCCGCCAAGGAGCGCTCGATATTCATTGGTCTTAAAATCGGAGAACCTCACAATCACTTGCTTCGGATAAAACGCTGCGGCGATCTGTGCGATACCTTCGGCAAGTTTTTCAATATAAAATTCTTTTTTGTCGGGAAATCCCGCTGTCAACGTCTCAATGGTTTTTTTGAGTTTTTTATCCTTGAGCGTTTCAAAATTAAGAAGCGCCATCGGGTGAATGCGGATCTGCGAAGCAATGATGAACTCCTCGCGCGCGAGACCAACACCGTGGTTCGGTAAGAATGAATGCATAAACGCGCCGTCAGGACTTCCGACATTGAGACAAAGATTCGTTCGCGTGCTTGGAATTTCCTTGAGGTTGTAGGTCTTCTCTTCCCACGGAAGTGCGCCGTGATAAATAATCCCCGCTCCGCCGGTTGAGCAATCTATCGTGAGCATATCTCCGGTTTTTATTTTTGAAAGCACTCCGGAAACACCAATGACTGCGGGAATGCCAAGCTCGCGTGATACGATCGCCGCGTGAGATGTGCGTCCCCCGCGTTCGGTGATGATCGCAGACGCTTTTTTCATGATCGGTTCCCAGTCAGGATCGGTAATTCTCGTTACCAAAATTTCTCCATCTTTAAAATCAGAAAGTTTATCCGCGGAAAGAATGATGCGTGCTTTACCTTTCGCAATTTTTGCACCGACAGAAATTCCTTCGCCAACCACGTCCCCCTTTCCTGTGAGTTTGTATTCTTTTATCTCGTATCCTGTTTTTTCCGATTGAACCGTCTCGGGTCGCGCTTGCACAATAAAAAGTTCCCCTGAAATGCCGTCTTTTGCCCATTCCATATCCATCGGCATGGGATGTCCTGCGCGGGCGGTGTAATGCTCTTCAATCGTAACAGCCCACCGCGCAAGAGTAAGAATTTCTTCGTCGGAGAGTGTGAATTTTATTCTATCGCTTGGAGAAACCGTGACTTCTTTCACGGGAGATTTTTTTCCTGTTTGATAAATCATCTTTATGCTTTTCTCGCCAAGAGATTTCTTAATGATGGCGGGAAACCCTTGTGCGAGCGTAGATTTGAATACAATAAATTCATCCGGCGTGACCTTGCCCTGCACGATCATCTCGCCCAACCCCCAAGAACTATTGATCTCAACGATGCCACGGAATCCTGTTTCCGTGTCGAGGGTAAACATGACTCCTGAGCACGCCTTGTCCGAGCGGACCATTTTCTGCACGCCTACGGACAACGCAATATCAAAATGATTGAACCCCTTATCAACGCGATATGAGATCGCGCGGTCGGTAAACAATGACGCCATCGCCGCGCGTACAGCAACAAGAACATTTTCTTCACCTACAATGTCTAAAAATGTTTCATGCTCTCCCGCAAACGAAGCACCCGGAAGATCTTCCGCGGTTGCAGAAGAACGAACAGCAACATCGGCGTTCTCCATGTGATACCCATTTGAGAGATTGCGATATGCTTCTCTAATTTGAGAAGCAAGCGCCTCGGGAAATTCTTTTTCGATAAATTTTTCTCGAATCGTTTTCCCTTTTTGTTGGAGCATCTTGATATTAGAAGTATCGAGGCCGGCAAGTTCTTGCTCGATAAATAACCTCAACCCCGTTCCTTCAATGAACGCGCGATATGCATGAGCAGTAACCACAAAACCATTAGGGATGCGAATACCCTTTCCGGTCAAATGAGTATACATCTCGCCCAATGATGCGTTCTTCCCACCAACGAGCGCGACATCGTCGTTTGATATTTGATCGAACCATATAATGAGCTTGTCTGTTCTGTTATCCACGTTACAAAATTAAAGTTTAAAAATCAAAGATCAAAATTACAATGCAAAAATTAAAATGAATTACCGAAGTGCAAAATCTTAAAATTATGTACTATTTTTAAATTTTTATCTGTCATTTTGCATTTTGACATTTACATTTTTATTTTACTATCCCGTAAGCGTAAAATAAAGATCGGATATATTGATGCCGGTTCTTCCGGTTTTAATATGACCGCCTATGCGGGAAAAGAACTCATATGAATTATTAGTATCTAAAAACTGATATGAAACTGCATTGATCTCTTGAGTGTGATTGAAAAGATCTTTGTCTCCAAGAGCTCCTGCAACATCGCTATTATCCCATCCATCGGATGCCGCCGCAACTATCACCTTGTTCATAACAAGATGGGGAAGCGCGGCGAGCACCAACTCTTGATTTCTCCCCCCCTTTCCTTTTCCACGAACACGAACGGTTGTTTCTCCGCCATAGAGCTTACAAACGCGCGAGGCGTTTTCTTCTCGCGCGAGCTTCTCGCCGACAACACGCGCTTCTCCCTCGAGATTGTCGGTAACAATAGTGCTTGTGTACCCAAGTGACATCGCCTTTTTTGCCATTGCTTCAAGCGCTTTATGCCCAGTAACCAAAAGGATGTTCGTCACTCGTTCAAAATATTTCGGGTCTTTAGGAGTCTCAATAAGTTCACAATGCGGAAGCGTACAAAGCGTGAGAATATCGTATTTTGCAAGAATTTTTTCTGCGTCTTCTTGAGTACTCGCATCCAAGACGGTAGGACCGGATGCGACAGTTCCCATATCATTTCCGGGAACATCGGAAAAAATAAACGAGATTACGGTCGCAGGAAATAAAAGTTTTGCAAGCTGTCCCCCTTGAATATCAGAAGTATGCTTGCGAACAATATTGATCTCATGGATATTTGCCCCCTTATCCATAAGCCCTTTTGTAATATTTGCAAGCACTTCGCATTTAAGATCATGTGGCATACAAAGAAGCGAAGAACCGCCGCCGGAGATCACGGTAATTACCAAATCTTCCACAGTAATATCGTGGAACATATTTACTATCGCTCTTGTTGCTTCAAGATTTTGTTCCGAAGGGTATGGATGCGTACCAACGTACGAACGAAGTTTTTTGAGAACACCGCCACGCACATCAAGCACGATGCCGCCAGTAATGCGATCTCCCAAAAGTTTTTCAAAGACCCCTCCGGCATCAAGCGCGCACTTTCCAATTCCGACAAAAAACACTCGCTTATACAGTCCCAAGCAAATACGGGCATCTTTGATGCATAGATCGCCGTCTTTGAGGACGATCTGGGATTCGATGACATTTTCGGTTGCAACCGACTCTAGCCCAGCTTCAAGAATCTGGAGCGCGTCTTCACGCAGAGGGGTGGTAGAAAGTTCATTCCAATTTTTAATGATGGGGAGTTCCATGTTATAAAATCAAAAATAAAAATGACGATTCAAAATGCAAAGATACTAGCACATTCCTCGTAATTTTTTAATTTTAATCTGTCATTTTCCATTTTGAACCTTACACTTTGATTTTTTATTAGCCTCTAACGGGATTCCATTCCTAACCCCCATTATACAATAGTTACGTCTATCTCGTATACCTACTATTATGCCGAATCGTAAAAATGTTTTCCGGTTTTATAGCTTTCAATATCTTCAGGAAGTGATTTAAAAAGCGGATGCGGAAGGTCGTCAAGCGAATACCAATCCCATCCTTCGCATTTTTCCGGTTCGAGAACTTTCGGAACCCCCTCTTTCCATTCCGCCATAAGACCTATGTGCACATAGTGCTTGGGCGCATAGTGTTGAAGATTTGCCACACGGACAAATTGGATATTTTCTATTTCAATCCCCGCCTCCTCTCTTACTTCTCTCCGCGCGCATTCTTCAAATGATTCCCTGTATTCAAGATGCCCGCCCGGGAAGCTGTACTCCCCTTCTCCGTGCGATCCTTTTCGTTTCCCCAGAAGTACCCTGCCTTCCTTGAGAACCATAACGCCGACTCCAACTTTTGGATATTGTTTTTCCATAATCATTGCCTGATACTATTTTATACGGCTAAATGTTTCCCCGTTTGATGGAACATATTCTGACTTTTACCCAATACGCATGATTTTCGATTTCGATGGAAAAATTTTCGCACCTCTTCAACAATGACAATCGAAAATGCGATAGGAATAATCATCATCCATTCACTCCCGGTAAGTGGAGTCGTGTGAAGAAGTTTCTGCATAAGGGGATTATACACCGCGAAAAGCTGTAGAATAATCACGATCGCCGTTGCACCCATTAAAAACTTATTTGAGAACGGATTCATTTGAAAAATTGACTTATCTTCAGAGCGGCAATTCCATGCATTGAGCCATTGAAAAACAGCGAGTGTAGTAAGTGAGATAGTCCACGCTTTTGTGATATCGGTTTCAAAATATTCCCTAAAAAGAAAAAGTGTTCCCACCATCATTGGCACTGCCATTAAAATCATTCTTTTTATCGTGAGTGAATCAATGAGATACTTTTTCGGCTTTTCAAAATTTCGGCGAAGTAACCCTTTTTCTTTCGGCTCCATAGCAAGGGCAACATCAAGAAAACCATCAGTGATGAAATTAAGCCAGATAATCTGTGCGGCAAGTATGGGAAGCGGATACCCAAGAAATAACGCTCCTACAATCGTAAGCACTTCTCCAATACTCGTTGAAAAAAGATAGAGAATTACTTTTTTAATTGTTTTATAAATACTTCTCCCCTCTTCTATTGCCGAGACAATGCTTCCAAAATTATCATCGAGCAAAATGAGGTCTGCCGCTTCTTTTGCAACTTCGGTACCCGTCTTCCCCATCGCAACACCAAGATCAGCTGCGACAAGCGATGGCGCATCATTTACTCCATCTCCCGTCATTGCAACAATTTCTCCATTCTTTTTGTAAGCATTCACAATTTGTAATTTATGCTCCGGAGTTACCCGCGCAAATACGGACGTTTTAGAAACTTTTGCGGCAAGCTCTGTGTCGGACAAGGTATCAATTTCTGCTCCGGTAATAATTTCGTCGCCTGCGTGATAAATACCTGCTTCCTTTGCAATCGCCAAGGCGGTTATTTTATGATCACCGGTAATCATAACAACTCGCACGCCAGCAGATGTTGCTTTCGCCATCGCTTCGGCAACCTCCGAACGAAGTGTATCTTTCATCCCAAAAAAACCAACAAAAGTAAGTTCTTTGATTGATTCTGTAATAAGCGGTTCTTCTGTTCCACTCTTTATCGCAAAAGCAATAACGCGAAGACCTTCTCCTGACATGCGGAGAACTACAGATTCAAGTTTCTGTCGATCTTCATCTGACAAAAAAACATGATCGCCACTATGCCATATTGTTTTTGAAAGACCAAGAATCGTCTCGGGTGCTCCTACAACCGTGAGAAATTGTTTGCCAGAAATCAGACGAGCCGTTACGTGATATTTTAATTTGTAATCAAAAGGAATTTCGGCATTGAGTGGAAATTCTCGCTCAATGTCATCCTTATGAAACCCCACCTTTTGACCCAATACAAGCATTGCCGCTTCTGTTGGGTCGCCCGAAACATGCCATTGCTGGGATTCTTGAAGGAACATCACGCGCGCATTCGCGCACAGCACAGCGATTTTGCCAGCAAATATGAGTTCTGGATATTCTTTGATATCAATCGCGTTCCCCGCGATTGATATCTTCCCCGTCGGTTCATAGCCTACTCCTCCAATATCAAAGAATTTTTCTTGCACATATACTTTCTCGATTGCAAGCTCGTTTTTTGTGATTGTTCCCGTTTTGTCAACAGCAATCACATGCGCCTGCCCCAATGCTTCAACCGCTTGCAATCTTTTTACTAAAACGTTTTGCTTGCTCATTCTCCATACGCCAGTAGCAAGCACAAGTGTCATCACGATAGGAAGACCCTCGGGAATGATTGAGACGGCAAGCGATACTACGGTCGCAAACATTGTCTTCCAAGAATTTCCAAGGGTAATACCGAGTAAAAAAATAGTCACACTGACAATCGCTACAACAATAATGATAAGTCGGGAAAGGGAACGGATATTTGTCTTGAGTGGCATTTCGGTATCAATCGCGGAAATCTCTTTTGCGATTTTTCCAATTGTCGTATTAATCCCTGTCGCAACCACAATCGCCCTGCCATTGCCTGACACAATGTGTGTACCCTTAAACACCATATTCCTCTCTCCGACTGGAGCGATAGATTCTTTTTCAATCGTTTCGCTTATTTTATGGACCGGTTCTGATTCTCCCGTTAATGCGGCTTCGTCTATGGTGAGATTGTGAGAAAGAAACACTCGCGCATCAGCAGAAATTTTTTCTCCTTCTTGCAAAATAAGAATATCTCCGACAACAACGTCCCGATCGGGAACAATCATCTCCTCTCCTTCACGGAGAACGGTTGCTTTTGTTTCTGTAAACTTTTTAAGAACAAGGAGCATGTTCTGTGCTCTTCCTTCCTGAATCGTTCCGACAATCGCGTTAAAAATAAGGATGAAAAAAATAATGGAAGCATCTACAATTTCCCCCATTAAAAATACTGCAGCACTTGCCACAAATAATATATAAATAAGCGGACTCTCAAATTGTCGAAAAAATATCGCAAGCAGGGTGGGGACATTGCCTTGAGGCAATTCATTCCGCCCGTGAATATCAAGACGGGTGGAAGCATCGGCTTTTTTCAAACCATGTTCACTGGAATTCAAAGAGGTGAATATTTCGTTATGATTTTTTGAGGACCAAGAATTATTCATGGTATGTTGCAGTTTTATTATGACTCGTCAAGAATAATCCGTTTTTCAAATTTTCCTCGCTCTTGCGCCTTGTTATTTTTTACCGTATCAATTTCAGATACGTTAAATTGTTTATAGTCACGGATAGCATCTATCACTTCAAGGATGTCGATAAGTTCTTCAATAGTTTCAGCTTCATTGAATTCTTTGACTTCTTCCCCCAATTTTTCTTTAAGTTTTTGCCAATACTCTTTTTCATCGGCAATATGTATCATAGGAACGCCACCCTTTTTTCGGATATGTTCCGGAATGTTGTCTCTCACAAGTTTATTGTATTTCATATTATTTCCCTACATATTTAAATCTTGGCATTTTCTTTCCATCTATTTCCACTTCTTGTAAAAACATTTTGAGTGGCCGCACCCATAGTCCTCTTTCTCCATACAGTGCTTTATATACAACTATTTCTTCAAGCGTTTCACTGTGTTGGGCAATTCCAATCACTTCATACTGTTTCCCTTTGTAATGCTCGTAAATTCCTGGTTTTGGTTTATTTTCCATGGCACTTTTTGATTTATTTCCAGAGCCGTAATGTCCCTGTTAATGCTTTTAACTCGTCCTTTGGACCAAATATTCCTATTCCGAGTATGTCCATTTCATCTGCTTGTATAATGTTTAGGGTTTTTTCCAATTCTTCATCGTCAATCATATCAATCATTTCTTGCACATACACAATCCGAGACAGCTTAGTGTTACGAAGTCTTGTTTCTAAATTTTTCAATTCATCTTTCGTTGCCTTCAAAGCAACAACTGCAAATTGAGAGTTTCTAGGAAAGTTTAATCCGTCTTTTGACACAAAGTATTCTCCCGTATCAAACGGTTCTGACATTTTATTGCCGAGATATGCTGCAATGTGACCAATCGTGTTAGTTAATTGCCAAGAAGCTAAGCCCTCTCGAAGCACGATGATCATCTTTCTTGAAAAATCTTGTATCACAATGATTCCCTATTTTCCATGACACTTCTTGTACTTCTTTCCAGACCCACATGGGCAAAGATCATTGCGACCAATTTTTTCACCCAGATGAACTCCGGGATTTACTTGAGTAGAAGATGTCCCCTTATTCCCCTCTTCGCTACCACCACCCGAAAGATTGAAATTTTTCGGCATAGTTCGTGTGGGAGTGCTTGAAATAGTCATAGTCTGCGAATTTAAATTCGCAATAAGACCCAAGACTTGCCCGTAAATATTTTCCTTCATATCCTGAAAAAGCTGTAGTCCTTCTTTTTTATATTCAACGAGCGGGTCACGCTGGCCATACGCGCGGAGATTAACCGAGCTTCGCAAGTAATCCATCGCCTCCAAATGCTCCATCCAGTGCATATCAATGACCTGAAGTGCCACCTTACGCGCTGCCGGATAAAAATTATCTGCACCCATATCTTGCTTTTTCTTCTCAATCGTTTTTTTTGCCTCACCATCCCCTTCCGTTATTTCTTCAAGAAATGTATCTGCCTCCGCGTCATTCCCCAAAAGAAGTGTGCGGCGTACACCGTATGCATATTTTCTCTGTTGGTTCATGATATCGTCATATTGCAAAACGTGCTTGCGAGCATCAAAATGAAACCCTTCGATTTTCTCTTGTGCACTTTCAAGCGAACGCGTGATGAGTCGATTCTCAATCGGCTGGTCTTCGGGAATACCAAATCGCCCCATCATTTTCTTGATCGCATCCGAAGCAAATACCCGCATCAAACTGTCTTCAAGCGATACAAAAAACTGTGTTTCACCAGGGTCTCCTTGACGGCCTGCGCGACCGCGCAATTGATTATCGATTCTCCGCGCTTCGTGTCGTTCGGTACCAAGCACAAAAAGTCCACCGAGATTTTTCACTTCCTCATATACTCCTTGCGTAGAAGGATTTCCTCCCAGTTTGATATCAACACCGCGACCCGCCATGTTGGTTGCAATGACCACCCCGCCCTTCTTTCCCGCTTGCGCGATAATTTCTCCTTCACGTTCGTGGTTTTTTGCGTTAAGAACTTCATGTTTAACTCCTTCTTTTAAAAGGTACGCCGAAAGAAGTTCGTTTTTCTCGATAGACACCGTACCGATGAGCACTGGTTGTCCTTTGTCGTTTAATTCTTTTACTTTCTTTGCGATTGCCTTAAATTTTCCCTCTTCGGTCTGAAAAATAAGATCTTCACGGTCAACGCGTGACATTGGTTTGTTTGATGGAACAGAAACAACCTCGAGACTATACACCTTAAAGAATTCCTCAGATGAAGTCCTCGCCGTACCAGTCATCCCTGCAAGTTTTTCATACAATCTAAAATAATTTTGAAATGTAATGGATGCGTAAGTACGAGATTCTTTTTGCACCGCAACGCCTTCTTTTGCCTCAATTGCTTGATGCAGCCCTTCAGACCACCGTCTGCCGGGCTGCAACCTGCCGGTAAATTCATCCACAATCATCACTTCCCCACTCCGCACAACATAATCCTTGTCTCTTTGAAAAAGTGCTTTGGCACGAACCGCTGTTTCTAGGTGGTGGACATATTTAACCCCCTTATCGGTATAAATATTGTCAACACCAAGGGTTTTTTCCGCCTTACTTATGCCATTATCGGTAAGAGAAATTGCTTTGAGTTTCTCGTCCACCGTATAATCATCTTCAACCTTAAGTGTCGTTGCGATGCGTACAAATGTACCATACAAATCTTCTGAATCTGCATACGGAGCGGAAATAATGAGCGGGGTGCGCGCTTCATCAATCAAGATTGAGTCGATTTCATCAACAATCGCGTAATGGTAATTTCTCTGCACGATATCTTGCTCGGTATACGCAATATTGTCACGCAAATAATCAAACCCGAATTCATTGTTCGTTCCGTAGGTGATATCGGCTTCGTATGCCTGCCGTCTGGTACACGGTCTTAAAAATTCATGGAGAACTTTGAAGGCGCCAACCTCGTCGCGTCTTGGGTCAAGATCTTTATGGTTAGGATCATAGATAAATGATGAGTCATGATTGATCACCGAAACCGAGAGTCCGAGGAATGAATAAATTTGTCCCATCCACACAGCATCTCTGCGTGAAAGATAATCATTTACGGTAACCACATGCACTCCCTTTCCTGTTAGCGCATTAAGATATGCCGGAAGTGTTGCAACGAGTGTTTTCCCTTCGCCGGTCATCATTTCCGAAATTTTTCCTTGATGAAGTGCGATGCCGCCCATGAGTTGAACATCATAGTGCCGTTGTCCGAGTGTCCGACGCGCCGCTTCACGTACCGCCGCAAAAGCTTCGGGGAGTATATCGTCGAGTGACACACCCGCCTTTAATTGATCTTTAAACCAGGATGTTTTTTTTGTAAGATCCTCATCGGAAAGCGCTTGCACTGATTCCTCAAACGCGTTGATACTCTCCACAAGTGGTTGTAGGTTTTTAATCGCCTTCTGGGTATCGTCTCCAAATAATTTCTTCAGTAGTGACATAGCTATTTTTGAAATGTTGGCTTATTCTAGCACGAAAAAACCCTCAGCCCAAGGCTGAGGGTTTTTTCACGTAATTTCAAAAAATCTCTTGAAATTTATCGTTTACGCTTCGTGGTCTTCTTTTTTGAAGCCTTCTTTTTCGTTGCTTTTTTCTTTGCCATAATGATGTATGTCTGCAATTTTTTATTAAATAAAAAATGCAGTGTTGGCTTAGATATTAAATACAATAATGTTCGACCTTGCACGTAACGTAAAACATTTTAATGAGTACGTTCGACAATTTTTTAAAATAATTATTGTTTTTCAACTTGCTCGTTGCCGTATTCCTCCACTAATTATCCTACATCAAGAATTAAAAACAATACGCAACAAAAGAAAAGTGTGGATAACTCGAGCACAAGATGAAAATGTAAAAATCAAAGTTTAAAATTACAAATTAAAATTTAAAGATTTACTAAAATATATTGTGCGCCTTGCTTTGTTATTTTACATTTTGATTTTTTATATAATTATTACTTCTCGCTCAAGTGCGATGCCCGTTCGTTCAAACACATCACGTGTAATACATTCCGAAAGATGCACAATGTCATGCGCAGATGCATTGCCATAATTTGCAATTACTAGTGCATGCTTTTGGGTAATTCCCGCGTCTTTATAGCGAACGCCTTTCCATCCGCACATTTCAATGAGCCATGCAGCGGATATCTTTACTTTCCCTAAATACTCATGACCTTTTATGCCGGGAAATGCATTTTGAACCTTAAGATACTGATTTTTTGAAATTATGGGGTTTTTAAAAAACGAACCGGCATTGGGAAGCGTTTGTGGGTTTGGGAGTTTTTGTGCGCGAATTTTAATAATTGCCTCACGCATTTCAAGAATGGAGATAGTTTCTGGAGATCGGTCCAAAAAATATTTTGCAATATCGCCATACCGAAGATTGGGGATACCGTTTTTAGAAAGACAAAATACGACTTTCATCACAACAAGTTTTTTGCCTGCCTGCCCCGCTGGGGCGGTAGGCAGGCCTGCAGATTTTTTAAAAATACTCGTGCGATACGCAAACGCGCATTCATCACGAGAAAGTGTGACGAATATATCTCTCTGTATATCGTACGCACGCACCCATTCTATTGTGTCTTTTACTTCAACACCGTACGCACCAATATTTTGCACCGCTGACGCACCAACGGTCCCAGGAATTGCTGAAAGATTTTCAATTCCCCAAAGGTTATGTTTCACACTCTCTGCCACTAACGCATCCCAAGAAACCCCTCCACCACCATGCGCAAATATTTCCCTACCATGTTCTTCAAATACAATACCTGGTATTTCAATCTTTATAACAACTCCCAAAAATCCACTATCAGGGAAAATTATATTTGACCCGCCACCGAGTACAAAAAACGGAAGTTTGTTTTTGTGCGCGAAGCGTACTGCTTCGCACATTTCATCCTCCGTATGCACAGAAATAAAGTATCGAGCCGACCCCCCAATTCGCATGGTTGTATGGGAAGATAGTGATACATTTTCAAGGGGAAGTACCATTAGTATTTGAAGAAATAATTATGTAAATATATGACCGGCGGGGGCGAACTCCAAAATAAATGTCTTATGTGAGTGCAACCGCCGGTCATACTTTTACACAATTATCCATATAGTATACAAGTAATCGGACGTATTATGCAAAAAGCCTATGTAATACCTACTTACACTACCATTTAAAAACGTAAAACCCGCCAGAGGCGGGTTTTACGCAGACATTCATTGATTTTGAAAGTACCCATTCAGAGCACTCACAATGAGAAGGGTAGCATAAATCCTTAAATAGTCAAGAAAAATATTTTCGATTACGGATTTTTTCCGGCTTTAATTTCTTTAATGTAATATTCTCCCTGATCTTTAAATCCTGCATCAGCGTCTATTGCTTTTTGTATTTCCGCGATTGCTTTCTGGCGTTCACCTTTCTCCAAATACAGTGCGGCAAGAGATGTGTGGTAACGATAGTTTGAAGGGTCGGCGACTATGTATGCATTAAGTACTGCCTCCGCATTTTTATAGTCTTTTGTGTCGAGATACGCCCGAAGTAATCGCTCGTCAGGTATTCCTCCACCGCCTAATCTTTGTCGGATTGGAAGAAGAATATTGTCCGCTTGGGTTTTGTCCTTGTTGTATATAAGCGTTAGCGCGTAGATAATCCTTGCATTTTCATAGTTCGGCTCAAGTTCATATGCGATTTTTGCCGCATCCACTGCACTGGAATAATCTTTTTTTGTTAAGAATGATCCAATCATTTCAAAATATACCTGCTGTTTTTTAGGAGTAAGTATTTGTGCATTTTTTAGATATCGCAATGCTTCGTCATGATTACCTATTTGGTTTAAAAACGAACCCATGAAGATTTGGTACCGCGCATCATCGGGAGTACGAGCTATTTGCTTATCAAGTTCAGCCATCGCAAGTGTTACAAAATCATTCTTAGTTGTTTGGTCTGCATCAGATGTGAGAATGCGAGAAGCAGCCATAGTGAGTTGTTCACGCGCTTCTGAAACACCCAATGAGTCATGTGCGATTGATTTTTTGAAATAATCCAAATTGACACCCAAATTGCTTTGTTTTTGCAAAGCTTGAATAAGGTCGAGATTCGCGGATAGGGGGTGAAAGTTAACGAAATAAAGAACGAAAATAGTTACGATAATTGCAATGGGAGAAAAAATAACATCTGTTTCAATGGCACCTCTTCCCTCTTTTGAATTGTCAGCTATTTTCTGCTTAATCGGTTTCTGTAATACCAAGGGGGATGTTGCATGAATACTATGGAGATACGCAAGAACGGAAAAAAAGAGGACGTAGCTCGTGAGATTGTCGAATACAAAGAGATTATTGAAAAAATACCCCGCGAGAAGACCGGTAAAAATACTTTTTTCTGTTATAGAAAAAAATGATTCCCCCCTACGCCATAGGTAATACAATGAGGTGATAAACAAAGAAAGGTACGCGAGAAGACCGGGAAGTCCTCCCGCAATGAGCCAGTCAAAAAACACGTTGTGTGCACGATCAAACCATGGCTCTTGTTCGTACATCTTCGGATCATAATATTTATTGAAAACGAAGTTAAAGCTCTCTTGCCCCCATCCGAATATTGGTCGTTCTTTAAAACCTTGCAGTGCCATATTCCATACCATAAAGCGGGATTTTGTTGTTGTCTCTTGAAATGAAATTGAGGTGAAGCGAGAAAGGACAGGGCTTTCCTTTACCCACGATGCATTGCGAAACGTAAGAACGGTAGCAGGCACAAGAATCGCGACAATAAGCACGCCGATTGCCCACTTGCGAAGAATCACATTTCCTTTTTCGAATAGCGCAATAAGTAGCGTCGCGAGCATCACCCCACCCAAGAGTCCTAAGATAGCTCCTCGTGTCGCGGTGTGGTAGAGCATAAACAAATCAAGGAGAATGACACCACCATAGACCCATCGCATCCATGAAGCACCCCTATACCGCACAGCAAGAAATGCAGTGATAAAAATATGAAACAGAAGATATGCGGCAAAATATGTCGCATTACCGAACGTCGCATCTATTCGGGTGGAACCTTGATGAACTTCGAGTTTCCCTGCCATTTGCAATCCCCCATATCCAACAAGAATTACATTGGCCACAAGCGAAGTCTGCCAAAATCGCACCCAAAGTTTTTGTACTGTGAGTACGGAACTGGCAACTAAAAAATATGCAAAAAAATGAGTGAGCGCCACAAACCCTTCCATGCGCTCATAGTTGCTCCAAAAACTTTTAAACGGATTCTCGCTCAAAACATCAGCGACAGCGATGATCGCCACAAAAGCCCCGAATCCATACAACACCAAAGATTTTTGAGGACGATATGTTGCGTCTCGAAGCGCGAGAATAACCCACGCGCCAGTGATAAGTTCAACGATAATCCTAAACGCAAAGTTTTTCCCCGTGATAAAGGGAAAAAACATGGAGTCGGATACGTAGAGCGGGAGAAAGAGAATCAAAAACAACCCTCCGAAGATAAACCATTGTAAAAATTTATTTATGTTCATCCTGTAGTGAAATTTTAGGTCGTCCGTTCAAAATGGACTTTTTCAAAAATTAAAATTATTCTTTGGTAAATACACACTTGAGTCTCGTGAAAGAATTCTTGCTGTACGACATGAACTGAAATTCTACCACGGAATCCGTTGGTTGTAACTATAGCATATATTTAAAACAAAAAGCACAGGTCGCAATTGAATGGCCTAAATCTCTTGAGCGACTTTTTTTTGTTTGTTTTTGAGAGCGAAGCGAATTAGAAAACAAGAAATACTCTTATATAGTGTAGAACAAAAATTGGGGGTAATTTTTGGGTGGTACCAATTGACACCTTTTGACACTTCTGTATGATTATCTACAATGAATGAAATAAATCCCCATGAAGTATACACAACGGGAGAGACGCGCCGTCTCCTGAAGGTAAGCGAGAGTACTATTAAAAGATTGCTTAAAAAGGGTCTCATTAAAGCAAACAAGGTTGGCGGGCAATATCGAATTTTAGGAAAAGAAATCATTCGCGTTGTTTCTCCTACGCTCGAGAAAGAAGCAGTAAAATCTTACCTTACATTAAAGAAAAAGGTTGTAGGGAAAATTAATAAGTGGTAAGTTGCTGTATAATATGACAGTTACCAATTTTCAACCCATGACAACAACAATCATACGACCCAAAAAAGTATTCAGCCTTGAGGACCTCAAGGAGGTTTGGCGCTACAAAGAGCTTCTCTATTTTTTTACCTGGCGGGACTTCAAGGTACGCTACAAGCAGACCACTATTGGTATCCTGTGGGCAATCTTTCAGCCATTTATAACTATGGTTGTCTTTAGCATATTTTTTGGCACATTTCTCAAGATACCATCAGACGGAATTCCCTATCCGATCTTTGTCTACACAGGACTCCTCTTTTGGACCTTTTTTTCGAGCGCCCTTTCAGAAACAAGCGGCGTTCTTATTAACAATCAATCAATCATCACCAAGGTCTATTTCCCGCGACTCATCCTTCCTCTCTCGTCGGTCACAACTAAATTTGTCGACTTTGCTATCGCTGCAGTTATCCTCGGAGGCATGATGGTTTACTATGGTTACACACCACAACTCATAAGTATTCTTGTTCTCCCTATCCTTCTTGCCGTCACCTTTATGGCGGCAGTAGGAGGCGGGCTTTTTCTTGCCGCGCTCAATGTGAAATACCGTGATGTCCGCTTTGTACTCCCCTTTTTCATCCAACTTCTCCTTTTTATAACCCCCGTCATCTACCCAGCAAGTATCGCGGGAAAATATTCATGGATCCTCGCAATGAATCCCATGATGGGCGTCATTCAAAACGCCCGAGCAGTACTTTTGGGTACTGCGTCCATTAATTGGATTCTCATTGGTATCTCTTTCGCCGCATGTACCGTACTTCTTATTATTGGTGTCATCTACTTCAAAAAGGTTGAGCGTTATTTCGCTGATATCATATAAGGTAAACATACGAATTATGCGAATAATACCAATATGCAAATGACTACGAATAAAAAGATGGGCGAAAAAGTAATCTATCCAGAATTGTCTTACACAGTAACAGGTATCCTTTTTGCTGTTCATAATGAATTAGGACCGTATGCGAGAGAAAAACAATATGGTGATTTAATAGAGGAGAAATTAAAAGAAACCGATATACTCTACAAAAGAGAGGTGGCAATAGCTGACTCGGGAAATATCTTGGACTTTATCATAGACAACAAGATTGTACTGGAGTTAAAGTCTGTCAGGATTATCACAAGAGAAAATTACCGACAAATCCAAAATTATCTCCAACAGGCCCAAATGAAACTCGGCTTACTTGTTAATTTCCGAAATAAATATCTAAAACCAATAAGAATTATTCGTATAGATTCGTATAATTCGTAACATTCGTATATTAGTATGTCAAACTCAATTATCGAAATAAAAAATATCGGCAAGAAATACAACATCACACACCAGCGCGGCGGATATGTTGCCCTACGTGATGTGTTAACAAATATTGCAAAAAGTCCATTCCGATTTGCCAAGCATAAAATAAAAAGAGTTGTGGGGATGGGAATAAAGGAAGAATTCTGGGCGCTTCGCAATGTTAATCTCAATATCAATAAGGGTGACATCGTCGGTATCATCGGACACAACGGTGCCGGCAAATCAACACTCTTAAAGATCTTGACTGGCATCACACCTCCAACCGAAGGCGAGATAATCATGCACGGAAGGGTTGCTTCCCTTCTTGAGGTTGGTACGGGTTTCCATCCGGAACTCACTGGGAGAGAAAATATTTTTCTCAATGGAGCAATCCTTGGCATGACAAAAAAAGAAATTGCGAGGAAGTTTGACGAAATCGTCGCTTTTTCCGGGGTTGAGAAATTCCTCGATACCCCCGTAAAATACTACTCAAGCGGTATGTATGTCCGTCTCGCGTTTTCGGTTGCCGCACACATGGAACCAGACATACTTCTCGTTGATGAAGTTCTCGCCGTTGGCGATACAGAATTCCAAAAAAAGTGCCTAGGTAAAATGGAGGAGGTCACCCAAAAAGACGGTCGCACAATCCTTCTCGTAAGTCACAATATGGCCGCGATCGAACGGCTATGCCGTAAAACAGTTCTTCTCGAAAACGGGAAAGTCCGGATGGTTGGAAAAACGGAAGATGTCATTGCTGAGTACCTCAACACAAAAGAAACGCTTTCGAAACAACCCCTTGCCGAAAGAAAAAATAACAATGGAAGCAAAAGGGCTGTATTCACTCACTGCGAGATGAAAGAATATGACAAAGAAAAGCGCCGGCTTACATTTGAGATACACTATAAAAACAACTCAAAGGAAGCATTCAAAAATATAAAGATATCTTTTGATATACTAGATCAGCAGGGAGCACTTCTGGCTGACATTACCAATACTGTACTTGATCAAAAAATTGACCTTAACGCCGATAAGGGGGTAATCCATCTTACTATTGATGGCGTTAATCTTTCCACTGGAAACTATTATGTCTCTCTTTTCCTTGCCACCGATGCGGTAAATTCAGAAATCCTTAATTGGGTACTAGACGCGTGCATGTTTACCATTGACAACGATTCTTTTTACGAATCCCGTCGCTTGCCTCCAGTGCCAATTAAACTATTATTCGACTTTAAATATTATTAATATGTGTGGTATTTTTGGCGTTACCGGCAACTCTCTAGAATCACACAGAAAAGGCGAGATTGAGCGAGCGCTTGCCTCCCTCTCTAAGCGTGGTCCTGACGATCATGGCATATTCTCTTCCCCCGCCTGCATCCTCGGACAAACACGCCTCTCGGTTATCGATCTCGCAAGTGGGCACCAACCCATGAAAGATAGTATGCGCGACCACACCATAACGTTCAATGGCGAAATATATAATTATCGTGAACTTCGCGACGCGCTTTCACAAAAGGGATACATATTCTCAACTAATTCAGATACCGAGGTCATCCTTAAGGCGTATCAGGAATACGGCGATGACTGCCCAAAACATTTCGATGGCATGTTCTCATTCGCGATTTGGGATAACGAAAGAAAACGGCTTTTTATGGCACGTGACCGGTTTGGTAAAAAACCTTTCTACTACACGCTGGATGATCAGGGTAATTTTGTGTTTGCGTCTGAAATAAAAGCCATCCTCGCAACGGGGAAAATAAAGGGTGTGCTTGACCATGAAGCAATTGATAATTATCTCGCCTTGATGTACGTTCCACCATGGAAAACTGTGTATAAAAATATAAAAGTAATTCCTCCCGCGGGAAGCGCGGTCTTCAAAGACGGTTCCTTGAACATAGTACAATATTGGCAACTTGAAAAGAGCTCGACCTCGATATCGTATGAAAAAGCAAAGGAAGAAGTGCGTCGCCTTCTTACCGAGTCAGTTAAAAAAAGAATGATCGCCGACGTGGAGATCGGGTCGTTCCTCTCCGGCGGGGTTGACTCAACGCTCGTCACAACTATCGCACAATCTTTTTCAAAAACACCGATCAAGACTTTTTCGGTCGGCTACCAAGACTATATTAATGAACTTCCTTTTGCCGCAGAAGCAGCACAGAAGATCGGGACCGACCATCACACGCTCCAAGCAAAAGATGATATGGTGCAAGAGCTCAAAATCGCCGTCGAATATTTTGATGAACCACACGCTGATTCATCAGACTTTCCGCAATACCTCCTCTCAAAATTTACCGCAACAAAAGTAAAAGTTGCTCTCTCGGGCGATGGTGCCGATGAACTATTCCTTGGCTACGGGTGGTATACACGGCATAAAAACCTCTCTTATCGCGCGCATTTCAAAGAAAAAGTTTTTATGAGTCCTTTTTCCGGCTACCTTAATGCGGTGCAAGTATTCACCCAGAGAGAAAGAATGAGGCTTTGGAAAGATGGTGGGCATGTAAATAAAGACTTCATTAACAGTGAGGTAAAAAATTCAAAACTTTCATCTGCAGAAAAAATAAATCTGTTTGACCTTACCACCTATCTTCCCGGACAACTCCTCGTTAAAGCAGACCGAATGGGAATGATGAATTCCCTCGAGGTGCGCTCCCCTTTTCTTGACCACCATCTCGCAGAATTTGTTTATAGCCTTCCCGATGACTACAAGACAAGTACCACGACATTCAAGCGCATTCTGAAAGACATTCTGAGTGAAACAATGCCGCAGGAATTCGTCCACCGCAGAAAACAAGGCTTCGGCGCGCCGGTGAAAAAATGGCTGCGAGAAGAAGCTTTCAAAAATGAAATCTACGCAAAGCTCTATAGTACGAATGCGGACATCTACTCTATGATGGACGAGCAGTTCGTAAAAACAATGATTGACGACTTTTACCTCAAGGGTAATGACCGCTATAATTACAAGATCTGGGTTCTTTATTGTCTGGAATTATGGCTTAGGGGACATAAAAAATACCATGCCTGAGATACTGGCCGACAAAATACCGCGACACGCGGCGCCGTTTAAAACTCCGATCCTTTTTATATTATTCAATCGACCTGACACGACTCAGCGCGTTTTCAATGAAATAAGAAATGTCCACCCGAAAAAACTTTTTGTTGTGAGCGATGGAGCAAGAAATGAAGAAGAAAAGAAACTTGTCGAAAAAACCAGAAAAATAATCAACCAGATCGACTGGGATTGTGAAGTTCACAAAAATTATTCCGACAAAAATCTTGGCTGTAAAATCAGAGTATCATCAGGCATTGATTGGTTCTTTAAAAACGTTGAGCAAGGAATCATCCTCGAGGATGATTGCCTTCCTTCGGAATCATTTTTTAGGTTTTGTGAAGAACTGCTCGAGCGCTATGCCAACAATGAGAAAATAATGCATATAAGCGGCAATTTTTTCCAACAACAAAATAAGAACTTTAAATTCTCCAATAGTTACTATTTTTCAATCCTCCCCCACATGTGGGGCTGGGCGACATGGCGCCGAGCGTGGAAACATTACGACGTAAATATAAAGAGCTGGCCAGAAGTCAAAAAAAGTGGGAGGCTTGCGCAAGTGTTCAATAACCAAGGTGTCTACGATCACTGGTCGTATGTCTGGGACAGATATCATAAAAAAATAAAAAACAGCTGGGATGGGCAGTGGGCTTTTTCCTGTATTGCTAATAACGGGGTTTGTATCAACCCGATAATCAACATGGTCTCAAATATCGGATTTGGCAGCAACGCAACCCACACAAAAGAATCGACGTGGGTGGCGAACTTGCCGACACAGGAAATGGTGTTTCCGCTCGTTCACCCGACAGAGATCATCGTTAATCACCAAGCAGACGCCTTTACCTTTAGGAACGTACTCAATATAGATAAAAAACTACTGCATCGGATTGTCCGACCTTTAAAAACAGCCTTTCCTGGACTTTATCAAAAAATCAAACGGCTGTTCGGTAAACAGTGAGTATTGTGTTTTTTGTCATGTGTTAGGGTATACAAAAATATCATATATAAATAAGAAAGATTTAAAATGAGAGACCAATTCAAAAACTTCATCAACAACCTACTCAGAAAAACGGGGTATCAGATCTCCAGATTTGATACGGCTCCGTATGTGTTCCGAGATAAGCTTAAAAGCTTTCTCGATGAAAATGTACCGCGAGGTAAAATACTGGATATTGGTTCCGCGCAATGGAACTACCCCAAGGAACATTTTCAAAATGTCACCACACTTGACCTAAAGCCCCCCGCTGACATCATTGGAAACATTATGGACCTGCCATTCGACAATGGAAGCTTTGACTGTATTATCTGCCTAGAAACCTTAGAACATGTTGAAGATCCTCTCAAGGCCATGAGCGAGATGTATCGCGTTCTTAAGCCGGGTGGTAAATTCATCGGGTCGGCGCCATTCGCTTATGAGCTTCACGGCGAGGAGTACGGCGATTACTGGCGATTTACAAGACAATGTTGGGAAAAATTGTTGATGAAAAATTTAAAAAATGTCTCAATAGAACCATATGCGGGAAAAACACTTGCTCCGATGGGGTACTTAGTGGTAGGAATCAAATAGTATGAGTGATCCAAAAAACAAAATCATAGAAACCCCGGCAGTCGCGTTTATGATCTTCAATCGACCAAACTATACGAAGGCGGTGTTTGCAGAGATTCGAAAAGCACGACCCCCAAAATTATTCATCGTCGCTGACGGCCCCCGCACACCCTCGGAGGAAGCGGTGTGTAAAGAAACAAGGGCCGTCGTTCAAACTATTGACTGGCCATGTGAAGTAAACAGAAACTATGCTGAAAAAAATTTAGGACTTAAGGAACGATTTCACTCCGGCCTTAATTGGTTTTTTGAAAACGTGGAGGAGGGGATTATTCTCGAGGACGACTGTCTCCCCCACCCTTCGTTTTTTAGGTTTGCAGGCGAAATACTTGAAAGATACAGAGATAATGAACAAATCATGATGGTCTCTGGCGATAATTTTCTGCCTAACCTTAAAAACGATGAAAGCTACTTTTTCTCGCGCTATTTCTCTGTCTGGGGGTGGGCGACATGGCGGCGCGCATGGGGAAAATACGACGTTGAAATGAGGGGTTGGGGGAGTCGTAAAAACAAAGAAAAAATTAAAAAAGTATATCCTCAAAAATTTATGGTTAAACATATAATCAAGTTGCTCGACGATGAATATGCTAAAAAGCATACATGGGATCCGCAGTGGTTGTATGCATGTCTTATGCATGATGGTCTTTGTATAACACCGCACGTAAATCTAATTTCAAATATAGGAGTAGAGGGAACTCATCAAGGAGGATATAATCAGAATCTACCAACCTATGACATGTATGCAACGGGCGGTCTGCGCCACCCGGAAACAATTACAGAAAATACAAATTACGACAACACATTCTACGAAAGGGATTTCAAACCAAAACCACAAACACTATGGACATATCTGCGACGCAAGGTTATTGCGATTCTCGTTAAGTATGAATTCATAAAAAAAATATATCGATCTTTCGTTAAAATAAAAAAATTCCTCACCCCCGCAAAGCAGGGATGAGGAATAATAATCATTTAAGTTTCTGTCATTCGAAGGATATTTAGGGGAATTCCCCCCATTTGTCCCATTGAATGTTCATATTGCACAGCAGGCGCTCCCGGATTGAAAGGGATGTTCAAAATTTCACGAACATTCCTCTCGACTCCATCACGCAGTGTCACCAATTCCTCCGGTGAAAGAAAATCAGTAAAGACGTAGGATTGGTAACCGCCATCCGGCTTACCCTTATAGTAATCACTGATCGTCATATAATCGATCTCAACCTGATGAAGCCGGTCATTTGTTTTCGGACAAACATATGTCCAAATGCCCTGCTTATCCGGGTCTGGAACAGCGTGATCATAATAAGGGGTACCAGGGTAGCACGTGATAATGGTAACATCGAAGTCAGCAGGGCATACTTCCAAAAGCCAACTTTCAGTATCACAGACTGTTTCATTTGTTTCCCCGGGATGACCAATAGACATCAGAGCCTTAACCTTAAGGTTATGTCGACGGGCTATCTCAACGCAACGTGTATTTTCTTCCCTGGTAGCGATTTTGTTAATATTTTTCAGAATGCGCGGTGAGCCAGATTCAAATCCTGTTAAAATCCAGCGAAATCCGGCTTCATGCATCGCTTCTGCTTGTTCATCGGTAAAGAGCTCTGATTTTATAAAACCACGCAAACGCCATGTCGTATTAAGGTCACGTTGCGTCCTTGCAATTAACTCCATCAGTTCAACAATTTTTTTGTTAACATTCAACTCATCATCATAAAACATGAAACCGCGACGGCCCGTAGTTTTATAGAGATGAACCATCTCTTCTACAATATTCTCTGAAGTACGTGTTCTAATCCGCCGCAACATGGGAGATTCCCTTCCGCCGCAAAAACCACAATTAAACGGACATCCGAGCTGGGCAATGAGCGATAAAGCGGATACCCCCTCGATTGAATAATGATAACTCTCAATATCAACTAAATGCCGTGCAGGAAATGGAAGAGCGTTGAGGCGCGTATTGTCAAGAAATAAACTTGATTTTACATTATCTGCATCAACAAGTTTTGGTGCGCTTGGATTACAAGCAAGAAAAATTGCTTCTTCTCCATCTCCCGCAAGAAGCGTATCGAATGATGCTTCTAGCTTTTGCATTGCCAAAACAGCTCTTCCTGGAACACCCTGTAATACTTCCCTCTTGTATGCCGCATTTACGAGTGTCACATGGGGACCGCCGAGAATTGTTTTAGCATTGGGTCGTATCCTTTTAATTACTTCGACAATTTCTGCTACAGCAGGAAGTTGCGGAGTTGTTGCAGTAAAGCCGAAAATTTCAGCCCTTGAGCGTAGTGCGTGCTCTAAGGCGACATCTTTATAATTAATGATCCCAGAAAGATCTAATACTTCTACCTTTGTACCTACTTGCTCGAGAACAGCTGCCACCCGTAAAACTCCGAGGCTCATAAATACACGCTCGTCCAAAAGAAATATGGAGGGCGGTATGATTAAACAAATTCGCTCCGGAATATTTTTGTTCATAACATTCACCTCACGTTGGTTGGTCTATATTAAACTGCAAAGAACTCTACTCTATTATTTAGAGTAGAGTATTTTTAGATAAAGTCAATCCTAAGGGGTAATGATAAGGTTTGGTTATATAAAAAATAGTGTGATAAAATAAACCCACTAACTAAAACCCTATGAAAAACTTAGCGAGGAGACTTAAAAAAAAGATCTGGAATTATCTAAACTTTGATAACAAGATCCGAGCAGTTGAAAAATTGATCGTACGAGAATCAAATATTCAAAAGATGTTATTGGGACATATTCTTGTTGAAAATTTACTCAAAAAAGGTGATTTAAAAAACATACACGAAGCAGAGTTTAAAGTTTTTTCACAATGGGGCGATGATGGAATAATCCAATATCTAATAAATAAAATTGACACCCCAAAAACATTTGTTGATATCGGAGCAGGAACATACACCCAGCCAGATACCAGATTCTTATTAGAGCATGATAACTGGTCTGGAATTGCAATTGATGCTTCACCAGTAGACTCCCTTAAAAATAGCGAGTTGTACCCTTGCTACGATATAACCGCCAAGCAAGCATTTGTTACCGCAGAAAATGTGAATGAACTCATCGATTTTAAAGAAGTTGGATTACTTAATATAGATATTGATGGTAATGATTATTGGATATGGAAAGCTCTGAAAATTTCGCCTGCAATAGTCATTATGGAATATAATCCCTATTTTGGATTAAGACCGATTACTGTTCCTTATGATAAAGACTTTAAAAGAAATGTTGCGCATCACAGTTCTATGTATTACGGTGCATCGTTGATGTCGTTGTGCGACTTAGCAGAAGAAAAGGGGTACTCTTTTATTGGGTGTAATAGTAATGGAGGAAATGCTTATTTTGTTAGGAAAGACAAGATTGGTAAATTAAAAGTAGTTACACTGAAAGAAGGTTACCGAGAAACAAAGTCTAGAGAGCATCGAGATAAAGGTGGCAATCTTACTTTTACTAAACCACAACAGGCGGTGGAAGATCTTCGTGGGATGCCTGTTTTTAATACACAAAAAAATAAGGAGGAGGTATTTTAATACGTCACTATTTTTTATTTTTATGCCCACACTCAGCATCCTGCGAGCTTACAGTAATAAACTATCAAACAAGCTCTGGGGTGTTGTTCATGTACCAGCTATAGGCAAGAAAAAAGGTGACGTTCTTCTTTCTTACATCACTGAACCATTCACACGTGCGCCATGGGAGCGCTTTACTGACCCACATACCAACAAATGGGAATGTGCTGAGATTGCGCGTTTGTTTTCTATACGTGGATACGCAGTCGATATTATCAATTTCAATAATCCCAAATTCATCCCTCGCAAGAAATATGCGGTGTGCATAGATATTATGCAAAACTTTGAACACTTGACCAAATACTTACCGACTAACTGCAAAAAAGTTATGCACATCACTTCTGCTTATGGCGAATTTCAAAACACCACTGAGAAACAACGACTTCTAGACCTTAAGCGACGCAGAAATATCTCCCTCAAGCCACAACGTACAGAGATTGTCTCAAGCAACCCAGCATATGCTGATTTCCTCGAGGGGCTCGGGAATCAAACCACACATGCCACATACGCTCAATTCAAGAAACATATCTATCCAATCCCCATATCAGTTGCGCGGGAATTTGATTTTCCGGAACAAAAAGATTTTGAGACTGCGCGTACGCATTTTTTATGGTTCGGCGGGGGCGGCGCAATACTTAAGGGACTTGATATTGTAATCGAGGCATTCGCTACCCTGCCTGAATTATCTTTGCACATCATTGGCCCAGCTGCCTATGAAAAAGATTTTGAGCAGGCGTATGTAAAAGAATTTACCTTACCGAATATTACCCGCTACCCTCGCCCACGCATCGACAAAGGTGGTGTAATGACTGTGGGTGGTATTCCATTTACTGAGATTGCAAATAAATGCGCAGTAATGATTTACACTTCAGCTTCCGAAGGGACGTCGGGCGCGGTTGTACAGGCAATGCATGCCGGACTTATCCCGATCATCACAAAACAAACAGGGATTTCCGAGGATGCGCCGGTCATCATTTGCGATACACCTACCGTAGAATCGATCCGCAATCTCGCTATGCAAACCGCCAAAACCGACCCCTCCGTTCTCCGTAAAAATGCACGCAAGGCATGGAGTTATGCGCGCGAGCATCACACACAAAAAACTTTCAGTGAAGCATACTCACGTTTTATTGATGATATACTCCATCTATGAACGAACCTTTGATTTCAGTTATCATACCAACACACAATAACGCAGATACTGTTCATACTGCGATTGATTCAATTGTACGACAAACCTATAAAAATCTCGAAATAATCATTATTGATGACAATAGTACAGACGACACTAAAAAGGTTGTTGGATCAGTTACACAACAGGATGCGCGGGTCAGATACTATTCTTTGCCAGAAAATGATGCGGAGCGTTTTGACCCCATTCTCAACCGCAATACTAATGCCGGATATGCGGCACGCAATTTCGGTTTCACAAAAGCGACAGGCGCCCTCATAACCTTTCAAGATGCTGACGATGCATCACTGTTAAATCGCATCGAGGTGCAGTACGACCTTCTCACTAAATACAATGCGATACATCTTTGTACAACCGTCGCACCTTTTGATAAAAAGCGTATTGGAACTACGCTCAATATGAAAAATTATCCATCAGTAGAAGACAATATGGTTGGCCCAGACGAGCTCTACGCTCTCTCGCAAACAACAAAGGGCCTAATTGCAAAACTTTCCCCGATTCTCAACGCGCGTATCTCTTTTCATTTCAAACGTCTGCGCGTTATTAACAAACTTTTCTTTGGCTCGCTCGCGCCCTATCCCAGCGCAGGAAACAGTCCGCTTTTCAAGCGCGAAGTTATTGAGAAAGTGAAATTTAGAAAACTATCCGACCGCATTTGGCCATCCTTTATGGGACGCGGTGCAGATCGGGATTTTAATTTTCAAGTAGCAGAAACATTTAAAAATAGCTATGTATTCCCTATCCCACTCTATATGTGGAGTAGAGAGTCCATAAAAAAATAATTTAGAATTTGTAATAAAAACGAGCTCCTCCCCGCAGTTCCTGCGGGGTTTCCCAGTAAAGAAAAAGCGCCACAATCCCGAAGGAGTGTGGCGCCGAAGAACTGCAAAAATTACGCTGGAACCATTGAGATTGTCGCTGACAGCGCACAGTGGTCGCTTACACCAGGGCGCAGGATTACTTCTGACACCTCATGGAGATCGTAGGAGACAAAGTCCCCGCCGTATCCTTCGCAAATCATGAAGTAGTCTCTCACGACCCTGATACCTTTGCGTACAGCCGGATGTTCCGGATCAAGCGTGTTGTCGATTTCGAGTGGCACGCAGTCACGAAACTTTTTGTCGATGAACATTTTGTAGATCTCACTATTGCGACCAAAATTCATGTCGCCTACCAGCACAATCCCATTACGTCTGCCGGCCTGTGCGAGAACAAAATGAATCAGTGAGCGTGTACTCTGTCGTTGCACATCGTTGGTGACACCGCCACGCACCCACTGACCATGAGTGGTGACCATACCGTACTCAATGTCGTCTTTGATAATATTGGCACAGATCACTACACGATCTTCCGTTGATTCGACCAACCGATCGTTTTCAGTCGTCGGAGTGATACGCTGATTTTTATTGTCGACACCTTGCAAGTCCTTCAACTTGCCGTCGCCCCATGTCGTGTGGTACACGATGTCGGTCATCGGGTAACGCGAAAGCATCGCGATACCTACCACCGCTCGCTCGCCGTTGATCAAGTGATTTGCCATTGGACCAAAGGCAATATGCGGGAATTGCTCAAGAAGTGACAAATCGCGAAACGGAATGTCTTGCAAGCACAGGACATCTGGCAGAGCCTCAGTGTTACCGAGGCTCTGTATGTAAGCGCGAGTCCGATCCTGAAGGAAACGTCCGACGTTGAGACTAGTAACTGTGAGACTTTTTTGCTGGGGCATTTTACCCTCCTTTCAATGTCAATGATTGAATACGCAGGGAAATCCTGCTCTAATACTCTGACTTAACTATAGCACGGAGATAGTCTGTCTGTCAATACTACGTTCAAGAAATATTCTAACAAAATAATAAACCGCCTCCCAACGGTTTATGTTGGTGGCGGTTTTACTTCACGGCCGACGCTCTTCCTTGAACTCAAGCACCGTGCCGGCTTTTGCGCCATCGAGGATGTGCAGGACCTGATGGTCCTTATACACGTCATGATGGCTAGGAGCCGGGTCGAACTTCACCACGTTGTGCACGGCGCATATGACCTTTGCGCCCAGCATCTCCATGCAGTTGTGGTCGCCGAAGATTTTCGAATGCAGTACGACTTCGGTCTTTTCGCCGGAATCTGACTGCAAGAGCACTTTGGTCAACCTTTGCTGGGGGACTACCTCGATAATATTTCCGACCACGAGCGCGACCATGGCCATGGCACTGCGGTTATTAATCGAGTCGAGACTGAAATACTCACGCATGGTTATCTCCTTGAAGGGTCAGATTGAACGTTCACAGCAAGCCGAATTGCCTGTCCTGGTATATTTTATATCATAAGGATGTATATCTGTCAATCCCTCTGGGGGGGTCTGGTTTAACTAAGTAGGAACGCGGCGACTATCGCCAGTATGAACCCGATTCCCTGCTTGAGACTTACTCCGTGATTTATGACTACATAGAAAATTGCAGGAATAGAAATCTGTACAATGAGAAGGAGAACATAAAGGGTACTTAAGTGGAGAGGAGATGTCTTCCCTACTACATCACTCAAAAAAAGAAGAGCGAGCGCCGCAAGAACCCCCGCGCCAATCGCCCACCACCAATTAACCGATGTTCCTTGAGTAAATTCTTTGAACCCACCAACCCACCAAAGAAGTCCGAATGCTGCAATAAGCGATACCGCGCTATAAACTATTGCCACGGGTGCGCCAATAAGCCCGCTTCGCTGCATAACGAGCGGCCAAGCGCCAGCGGCTATTCCGGCGATAATAACTTCGACGTAAGGGTTTAGTAAAAAATTAAGCATGATTTTTATTATATCGTTTCTTTCAATCTTATACAAAAGACATAAAAAGGCATGTAAATTATTTCTTCTGTATCTTATATCAAAACCAGCAGGTCATATATTTTACCCACAGCTATTGACAAAATATAAATAACGTGTACTATAAAAATTAGAAATAAGGTCGGGGAATACCCCTCGATCTCAACAACGGAGAAGCCGACCATGTACACACTCATTTTGCTTTTTTCGCTTTACACTCCTTACGGTAGTGCAGATATGGAAGCCATCAAAATTGATGGCTTCCCAACCATTGAGGCCTGCCAGACCGAGGGGAAAAAGACAACTACCGATATGGGCGACAAATCCCAAAAGGGCTCGGGTTTTATAGACTCAATACTACGAGCACAGTTCTACTGTATCAAGACTGGCAAGGCGTTGTAGAACGTCTTGCCGATTCCCAAAACGCCATGACTTCATGGCGTTTTCTCATATTTACCTCAATAATTCCCCTGTATCACCGTAACACCTCTGTGTTTGACTACTTCAGACGCGCACTCGTTTGCAAACATAATTGCTTTCTCAATATCTCCCGTTTCAACATATTTCACAAGCAGTGCTGCGAAAAAGCTGTCTCCTGCACCAGACGTATCTTTTACTTCGACCTTGTTCATCACCGCATATTGCTTGCCCCTAAAATAGGCCCCCTCTCCTCCTTTTGTGTGAATTATTTTATCTGAAATAATCTTAGATATATATGGTTTTGATCGTTCATACTCGTAGTTGTTTATTTTAATGAATTTCGCTTTTGCCGCCCAATCACCTAATATTTTTTTAGTATCAATAAACACATTATTATGGTGTTCAATAATGTAAGTTATATCCTCCTCATGTAAAAATCCTTTGTTGTAGTCAGAAATAGCAATGATGTCATATTTTGAAAGTGGGATGCTCTCTACATTAACTTGCGGGATATGGTGATCCGTATCAACACGAATAAATATATGGTTTGTATTAAGATGCATGTAGCGTGTCTTGGTCACTTCCCGCCATTTCTCGTTCGTATATAGATCGACTTGAGGGAAAATGCCCTTGATGTTTCGTTCGACATTAGCCGCCATCCCTGGATTTTCTTTTTGTTCAACGGCGCCGAGTACTGGAATGGGCAAATCCGGAGCCAGACGTTCGGCATTGCAATACACAAAAATATCTCTACAACTTTCCCCTATTACCAATATCTTTTTCATCCCATTAGAGACAGGAAACGTTTTAATCTATTCTTTATATATCGTTTACCCATTCCCGATTTTAAATATAACTCTCTCGACCTTGTATCTTCTTCGTTATGACACGCTTCATAATATATCAGTTCCCAAGGAATTCCCTTTTTTGTCCAACTAGATTTGCCATTGTTGTGCTCTTTAAAACGTTTCCGTAGATTATTTGTGCTTCCAGTATACCATCGTTTATTCTTCTTGCTTTTCAATATGTAGATATAATACATAATTGATTTATCTCTAACGGGATTCATATAATCGTCAACGTTGGTGCTAGGTGGAGCTCTTCAAAACTTAATTTTTTATCAACCTTTGGCTTATTGAACAAACCAAGAATTGAATTGGCGATATCTATTTTTGTCGGATAGTAAAATTCGGTCAATGCGGTGGATGTTGGGCATGGAACATTGGGACAAGCAAGAGAAGTGGGCTTATTTTTCAAATGTATTGATTGATTTTGTGCCACCTTGGAAATAATTTCTGACCCGATATTAAAGGCTTCATTGGTAGTATCAACACACAAGAGTCTTCCCGTCTTTTTGACCGATTTAAAGATCGTTTCGTGGTCAATGGGATTTATGGAGACAACGTCTATCAATTCAACGTCAACGCTATCGCCAATGATCGAAAGCGCTTCAAGCGCGGAAACCAGACCGTCCCCATAAGAGACGACGGTTATGTCTTTCCCTTCTTTCATAATCTTTGCTTTATCAAGCGGTTCACCATAGATCTCGACCGGAACATCTTGTTTTAGTTGAAAAAGCCATCGAGGTTCAAGAATAACAACAGGATTTTTATCTCTCAAAGCAGAGACAAGGAGCCCCTTCGCCATTTTAGGGGTAGACGGTATCACCACCTTAAGACCCAGAACATTCCCAAACAATGAATACAGGGCTTGGGTATGCTGTGGACCGTTACCCCACTGTCTGCCGACGTTGATTCTAAATACAATCGGCACGTTATTGTTCCCACCAAACATATAATTCCATTTTGCTGCTTGAGTGAAGATCGAGTCTGAAGCAAATAAAGCAAACTCCACTCTTCCGTGATGAACAATCGGACGAAGGCCATTAATCGCCGACCCGACTGCCATCCCCGTAAACGCAGCTTCGGACACCGGTACGTCAAATACCCTGTCGGCATATTTCATTTTTAGTCCCGAAGTGGTGCCATCTGCACCGTTTTTATATGAAACCCCAAGACCAATAACAAAAACACTTGGATCGATTTCCATCACTTGGTCGGTTGCTTCCTTGATTGCTTCAGTATACTTAATGATTCTTTCAGGCATAGAGGTTGGTATATAAACTTTCTTTAGGCGGATATTTTGAATCCATTGCAAATTTAATGCTTTCCAAAACGTTCTTTTTTATATCATCTTCAACATCAGACAATTCTTTTTCCGACATACCGCTTTCCAAAAGAACTTGTTTTATTTTTTTTATTGGATCTTTTTCCTGTCTTTTTTCCAAAACATCTTCTTCTCTGTATCCCTCATCAAATATAGGCGCGCTGTGTGCCATATGTCGATAGGTGATGCACTCCAAAACAACGGGGACCCCCGTGCGCACTTCTTCAACCAAATTTTTTGCTTTTTTTGAAACATCTTGATAATCATTGCCGTCGGCACGAACATACTTAACACCAAAACCAGTCACAATTTTTTCAATATCGTAATTTGGAGACCTTCTGTCATTCAATTTCGAATTAACGGCGAACAAATTATTTTCAACCACAAACAAAAGCGGTAACTTAAAAAGAGCGGCGAGATTGAGGGTTTCATACACTATCCCTTCTTCAAAAGCACCGTCGCCAAAGAACGCTACCGTTACGTCATTTTTTTTACTGTATTTCTGCTCAAAGGCGCTACCACAGGATAACGGCACGACACTGCCTAAAATCGGTGTTGTGCCGACAAAATTTACCGACTTATCGATCATGTGCATAGAACCTCCTTTACCGTGAGCAAGACCATTTTCTTTTCCTAAGAGCTCACAAATCATTTTCTTCAAATCTCCTCCCTTGGCCAAATAATGCCCATGAGAGCGATGATTGCCCAAAACCTTATCATCTTTTTTTAGAGCGTCACACACCCCGACAGCCACAGCTTCTTGTCCAACATAAAAATGCACAAAACTCATAATTTTGTTTTGTAGATACAGATTGGCGATCTCTTGTTCCGCCAGCCGCATGAGGAGCATTGTTTTGTATGCTTGCAAAAAATCCGATTTCATCGCCTTACATTTCTATGAGTATTCTGCTTGCCTGACCCGACCTGACCAAATCAACAGCCTCATTTATTTCATTCAGGCTCATCCTGTGCGTAATTATTTCGTCAACTGATATGATGCCCGCCTTATGCATTCTGATATATCTGGGGATTTGCTGGGTGGGTGAAAACTTACCCCCTTGGGTCGCTTTTATCATTTTCCCCTCACCGCCAAATAAATGATGGGCATTCAAGAGCTCAATACTCTCGCCCGGTTTTGGCTGTCCTACTAAAATATATCTACCGCTGCCGGAAAGTAACGGGATTGTGTCCTCTAAACTTTTTTTATTGCCGGAAGTATCAATAATCACGTCAATATCTTTCATTCCAAAAACTTTATGCATTTCATCCTTAATAGAATTTGTTTTACAATTTACATAAAGATGTGCTCCCAAAGATTCAGAAACTTCTTTTTTATTGTCATGAATATCTATGACGATAATCGGGTGGGCACTGGCGGCCTTTGCTGCTTTTATTAAATTAACACCGAGACCGCCTGCGCCGACGATCATGACACTTTCACCAAATTTCACGTTCGCCTCTTCATTTATCGTTCCCAGAGCAGTTGAGAGTCCGCATCCAAGCAGAGCACAGAGTTCATTGGGCGTATCGTGGGGAACGGGAGTGATCCTATTTTCGGATACGATGGAATATTCGCTTAAGGTAGTAACCTTTCCGCTTTTCATTGGTTTCCCTTTGAACATGTAAGTCGGGAAGTCAGACTCAATGCCATCCCCCTTGCGCCAATGCATAACAACCTTGTCCCCCTTCTTTACTTTGGTGACCCCGGGGCCAATATCGTCCACGATACCACACCCTTCATGTCCAAGAAGATGCGGAACAAACTTAGCATTGCCCTTGTTCCCCGCAATCTCCTGCAGTTGAGAGCCGCAAATCCCGCTCACAAGAATTTTAACCAAAACCTGCCCGAATGACAGCTCAGTTAAAGTGACTTCGCCAACGGTTAATGGACTATTTATTTCGACTAGAATAACTGCTTTCATTTGCCAATATTAACACAATAACTTAACATGATACATGTTACGCTTCCTAGAATTACAAATCTTACTAAAGGTCAATTTTAAATTAAAAAACGAAGTATGTCCAGTATACTGCTTTATCACCATCTTGGTCTCGGCGATCATTTCATGTGCCATGGTATCGTTCGTGAATATTGTAAAAAATATGAAAGGGTGGCAATTTTTTGTTACGCACACAATTACCCTACGGTGTCATTCATGTACCGAGATCTGCCGAACCTCACAATCATCCAAGGAGATGATGTGGCGGCGAAAGAATTCATTAGCCGAAATGCCTCTCAAAATGGAAAATCAAAATACGATGAAGTAAAGATTGTTGGATTTCAAAATTTGAATAGGAGCGACGGCATCCCCCTTGAATGGCAGTTTTACCAGATCGCTGGTGTCCCTCTCGAAAAAAAATGGGGTAGTTTTTTCATTAAAAGAAATATTGAAAAAGAACGGGCGCTTTTCAAAAAAGTTGCCCCGCAAGGAAACTATGCGTTCATCCACGAGGACGTCCCTCGAAAATATGTCATCAAAAAAAACCTAATCGGTAATGATTGCACTCTTTTCACTCCAGAAAAAGAGTTTACAAATAATATTATTGACTACTGTACCATCATCGAGAAAGCAAAAGAGATTCACGTTATTGATTCATCGTTCATGTTTTTGATCGACTGTCTTCCTTATAACAATCCAAACCAAAAACTCTACATCCACAGATATGCCCGAGACAATAACGAGTGGCAATTACCTATCCTCAAAAAAGATTGGTATATTTTTATTGAGAGACATGATAAGCGAGAGCCGGTTAGAGACATACTCCAAAAATTTTCTAACTCCAGCGTGTCTCTATTGAATACCACTCTTATAAAAAGGATGGTACGCAAGATTTTCATGACCATGAACTGGAGCATGATCCGACCAAAGCGACCCGATCTTAAGGCCCTCATTCAGCGGTATGTTCCCGGGAAATCTCTTGTAATTATTTCCACCGAAAAAACCACGAAGAACTCCTATGCAGCAGCCGCACAAGAAATGGGAGCAACAGCGACAAATACAACCACTATAGAAAAAGCAATGCCCGCAGATATTGTATTTTCCCCAGAGACATCTTCAAAAAACTCGAGCCTACTCGTCCTATTTAAACAATTACGTTCATTAACAAACCAAATTCTTATTCTCAATATCTCTTCCGTTGTAAAATCATCAAACAAAAAAGATAAGGATGATCTCGTGGCGAATGAGATAGAATCGATGCTTACGCAAGCAGGATTTGAAGTAAGAGAAAAACACTTGTTCCCCCTTGAAACATGTTTCGTATGTCGAGCCGTTTCCGCTCAATAATATCGTATGAAATTTTCTATCGTCACTCCGGTCTATAACGGAGAAAAATACATTGCCGAAACCATTGAAAGCGTCCTCTCGCAAAAAGGGGATTTTGAGATTGAATATATTATTGCTGATGGCGCTTCGACAGACAAAACAATTGAAGTCATAAAATCTTATGCGTCTCGCGTAAACATGGGACAATATCCCATCTATTGTAAAAAAGTAACGCTTCAATGGTTCTCCGAAAAAGACCGCGGTATGTATGACGCAATAGAAAAAGGATTCGCACGAGCCACAGGTGATGTGATGGCGTACATCAACGCGGATGACAAATATTTTCCGGAGGCATTCGCCACAGTCGCAGGAATTCTTGTTCAATATCCCGACATAGAATGGGTCAAGGGTATCAACACTACCTCCAACGAAAGGGGTGATATCATTGCGCAAGGGTCTTGTTTTCTGTATCGACAAGATTGGCTTCAGAAAGGCATTTACGGTCGCAACGCATATTTTGTACAACAAGACAGCGTATTCTGGAGACGGTCGCTTTGGAAAAGGGCCCGTCTGCACATCTCGTCATTGCGCCTTGCAGGAGACTATGCACTTTGGACCGCCTTCGCTTTGCACACACCTCTTTGGTCATTTAATAAACGCGTGAGTGTCTTTAGGGAACGAGCTGGGCAATTAAGTGGCACAATGGAAGAATCCTACCGACAGGAACAGGAAGCCATAGCGCCGCACAATTTTTTTATCGAAAAAAAAGTTATGTCGTTCTTCTTATTGCAACGCTTTTTAAAATTAAACCAAAAAAATATCATTACAAGAACCATGTTTTTCATCCTCTTTCCTTTCTGTAAACAACAATGGTATATTGACTTCGACACTCGCGGAAACCCCATAAAAAAGAAGGCACTATCTTATATTGTATGACCTTACGCACAACCCTTAAACAAATATCCATATTCAAATGGGCGATTATGTTTTTACGTTCCCTTAAAAGGAAACACGGCATCACGACAACCATCAAAGAATTCGTTGGATTCTCCAAAGATTGGCATGAGTACCAGAAGCTCCCTAAAAACCTATCATTCACCCTTGCAACGGGCGACATATATCCTCGCCTCTTTGATAGAACGGCTATAACAGGGATCGATCCGGTTTATTTTTATCAAGATACATGGTGCGCAAAAAAGATTTTTGAAAATAAACCTGCGCATCATTGCGACGTTGGCTCAAAAGCCGATCTTGTTGGCACGATCTCTCAATTCGTGCCAACCACTATGGTTGATATTCGTCCGCTTGAAGTTTCCCTACCAGAACTTTCATTTGTGAAAGGGAGCATCCTTGCACTTCCCTTTAAAGATGGCGAGGTCGCGTCTTTGAGTTCGATTTGTGTCATCGAACATATCGGCCTCGGACGCTATGGCGACCCCCTTGATTCCTTTGGCTCTGAAAAAGCAGCTAAAGAACTTACGCGTGTTCTTGCGCCAGGCGGCTCGCTCTATATTTCCGTTCCTGTCGACAATAAGAATAAGGTGTACTTCAACGCCCACCGCGCTTTCACACGCGATTACCTTCTAAAAATATTTTCTTCACTTGTACTTTTAGAAGAAAAATATATCTATGGGTATAAAATTTCAAACACCTATAATCCTGCTCGGGGTTTTGGTACCGGACTCTATTATTTTAAAAAAGAAAAGATATGAGCGGCTATGTGGCACGATCAAAAGCACGGTTGATTGACCTAATGTTATTCTTTGGGTTTTTCCAAAGGATCATAGGAATGAGATGGGTTTCTCGGTGGAAAAAAAATTATACGCTTGCGGAACAAGAGCTCTCTATTCTCCCCCAGATACTCAAGAATGGTTCGACTGTTTTTGACATCGGAGCTAATCGTGGCGAGCTTAGTTTCTTTTTTGCCATCAATTGCGATGCTAAAAAAGTATTTTCTTTCGAGCCACAGCATAGGATGTTTGGGATACTCCAAGGTGTCGCAGAAAGCATAAAAAATATAACGCCCGTCAATATCGCTCTTTCTGATTTCATGGAAGAAAAAATATTGCGAATCCCTGTCAAAACTACCGGCAGATACACTCCTGCGGCATCATTCGAAGAGCTCCATGAAAAAAATCTCAAAGAAGAAAATGTGCGCGCCGAAACGCTTGATGGTTTTGTTGCAAAAAATAACATCACTAGGCTGGATTTCATAAAATGCGATACCGAGGGTCACGAACTTGCGGTATTGAGAGGGGCAGAAAAAACACTTGCGACATTAAGGCCGATATTATACATTGAAATAAAAGACGCAAATAAAAAGTTTGTTTTCGATCTACTTGAAAACAAAGACTACCTTCCCTACCAGTTGAACAACGAGATCTCTTGTCTTACTCCAGTGACCGAAATGCAAACGAGTCGATCAGAAAATTATTTTTTCTTTCCCGCCGAAAAGAAAAAACAGATAATGAGAATATTTAATCGAGAATGAAAAAAGTGATCATCTTAAAACATGGCGGAGGAGAGCTGGCAAACCAGCTATGGAACTATATAAGTATCTATGCTTACAGCCTTGAGAGAAATCGTGAATGCGAAAATCATTCATTCTTTGAGTACGCCCATTTTTTCGACATTCCCCAGATAAAAAATAAGACTATTTATTCCGTTTTTTTTAGTCCATTTCGCAATTTCATTGGTCGCCGAAGCGCTCTCCGTACGCGTTTTTTTCGCGCGCTCTATAAGGCTTACATACTCTTCGTGTATACGACAAGGCGAGGTTCTATCGTTTCTTCAGTAAATAGCACAAATACGCCGTTCTATCTGCCGCCGTCACATTTATCTAAGAAATTTTTTTTTGATGCTGAAAAAAATAATGACATGCTTTATTTTGACGGCTGGCTTTTCAGAAACCCTGACGGGATTGCGAAATATCGCGATAAAATTATTCACTATTTCACCCCCAAAGAATTTGTTCGCCGTACAATCGACTCGACCATTACTCCACTCAGAAAACGATATGCTCATATCATAGGTGTCCATATCCGCCAAGGAGATTACGCGACTTTCAAGAATGGACAATATTTTCTTGAAACACTGCGTGTGTTTGAAGTATTAAAAGAATATCTCAAGGAAAATGTGAGGCAACGAGAAGAAACCATATTCATTATCACTTCAGACGGCAGTATTGACGAGAATGATTTTCCCGGTCTCAATATTATTTGCCCAAATGGTAATACTGTGGAGGATCTTTTCACACTTGCGACAACTGATGTCATTATCGGCTCTGACAGCAGTTACGGAAACCTTGCTGCGTACTTCGGCAATATCCCGCATATTGTCATGACGAAAGAACCGATTGATTGGGTGTACTATCGAGGTAAAACAAAGTACTTCCCCACAAAATACTGCACGATGGTGCACTTTTAGAACCCGTCTCAAAATAAACCGTGGTGGATATAAGGAAAACGATACCTGACTACTGCGAGCATCTTTTCTCGGCTACGACTTGTCGCTCAAACAAGCCGTATCTTAATACGCCTTGTTCTCCGCAACTGCGTCTCGCATGAGAAAAAATGCTCTCGTTACGCCATTTATTTTGAGATGAGTTCTAGTTTCTTTTTTCTACAAAATTTAAAACCCTCCCCGCTCGCTTGTTCCACGTATGAAGTTCTACAAAACGATATGCGGTATCGGTGATCCTGCTTACCAAGCTCTGATTCTCAAACGCAGTAATAATGCCACGCGCCATTGCTTCAGGATTATCAGGGGGAACGATGATTGCATTAGTGGTATCAAGTATCTCTCTTACCGAAGGAATATCGGTCGCGACAATGGGCCGCTTGCTTGCCATATATTCAAAAAGCTTCATGGGTGAAGTATAATACTTTGAAATATTTTCCCGTGCTGTGTTCGGAAGCACAACAACATCCGCCGCTTTCTGCCATAGAGAAATTTCACTATGTGGACGATGCCCCACGATATGAAGATTCAAAATGTGTCCGAACGATTTCTTAAACCGTACGACATCTTCACGAGTCCCTCCTACGACATACACTTCTGCACGACCACTTAAAATCCCCGCTGCACGCGCGAGGGTGTCAACACCTTTCCAGCCATAGAGATGCCCCGTATAGAGGGCTATGGGTGTTTGAGACTTAATACCAAGTTTTGCACGGGCTTCTTCTTTTATGGTGACAATATCAAATTGAGCTATCTCGACTGCATTAGGTTCGTAGAGAAGCTTCGTGCGGGATATATTAAATACTTTTGCGATATGTTCAAGCTTCCAGTGGTTTGTAACAATCGCACCCTTGATGCAACGCAAGAGTAACGCATAGAAAGAACGGTTTCTCTCCGGCATATCGTGAATCTCATAAAAAGTATTCTTCCTCACGAGTGACGTAAGAAGGAGTGGCAAGTGCTCATTGGAGTAAATAATGCTTGAGCGATCGCTTCGCATGAGGATGTATATCAATGTCGCGAATGAAAAGACTGTCATACTCACGTAGAAGGCGACGCGTGAAAGAACCGGGATTCCAAAAAGATCGAGTGTCGGGAGATAGACGATACGAAAGTTTTTACGAATACCGTAAAAGCCGTAGGGATCGCTATGATCCACCCCCAGGCGACGCGGCACTAAGAGCGTCACCATATACCCCTCATCCGCAAAAGCCTCACTGCTTTTCGCAGTAAACAAAGAAGCAGCTTTTTCGCTGGGGAACCGACCGTGGAATATAAGAAAAAGTGTTTTCATGATCTTTCGTGGTAAGAATACTATAGCAAATTTGGTGATATACTTGTATAAATATGAGATTTTGCTATATACAAACCAAAAACAATTATGCCCCGGACAAACACCTTATCGATGGGCTTCGGGAAAACGGGCATACGGTCATTGAGCTTATTGAAGAGAATCTCGGAATAAAAAAATACATGCGACTAGGAGCAAAGTTCCTTAAAAACAAAGGCTCCTATGATGCGGTGATCGTGGGATACACATTACCGCACTTCGTTCCACTCATAAGATTTCTCACTCTCAAAAAACTTATTTTCAATGCAGTCGCATCCCAATATGAAGCGAGCGTTATCTCTCGGAACAATCAAAATCCATGGTCATTGAGAGCGGTGAAATCGTGGCTCATTGATTTTTTTTCTTTCCACCTATCGTCAAAAATACTTCTTGAGAGTAGCGCACAGGTCAATTTCGTACACGATCTTTTTGTCGTCCCGAGAAAAAAGTTGGTTAGGTCTTGGATAGGCGTTGATGAAAAAGTATTTTTCCGCGATCCATCGATAAAAAAACATCCGAAATTTACCGTGCTTTTTCGCGGAAAGTTTTTGCCAGAGTCGGGTATTGATACCATCATCAGAGTAGCGAAACTTCTTGAGAATAAAGATGTGCATTTTTTCGTTATCGGCCATGGGTTTCTCTATAAGATGGTAAATAGCCTTGTTGACGAACTTAAACCAAGGAATCTAAGTATCACCCAGGAGATACTCCCTAATGACGAACTCAGGGAAAAGATGCTTTCCTGCCATATAAGCCTAGGCCAACTCGCCGACCATCCACGGCTTTCTCGCACACTGCCATTTAAACTCTACGAAAGCTTAGCGCTTGGTCTCCCTTATTTGACCGGCAAAAACCCCGCGATTCTTGAACTCCTCAAAGATGGCGAGAATTGTATTACTGTAGAGCCCGGCAACCCTACAAAGCTTGCGGAAAAGATTCTCTTTCTTAAAAATAATCCGGCGATGTTGGCAAAAATTGGAGAAACGGGATACAAGCTCTATAAAGAAAAACTTACCTCAAAAAAATTGGCTCATGAGTTTATTGAATCTTGTTTCTAGAACAGACTAGCGGATATATTCTATTTTTTTGCCGTAACAAAATAGCCGAGCGGGTATCGTTCTTTCCCGTAAAATTTCTTTTGATCGATCAAACCAATGAAACGATCTGCCCACTTGCTCAAAAAAGCATTCGATATTCGTATGATCGCGAATTTCTGAAGATTGTACCTAAGCTGATTCCCGGCGCTCATACTTCCGTAACCAAGAGACTCGACAATAATGTCTTTAAAGCCAACTTCCTTTAGAATGCGCTCCAGGGCTTCTCCTGAAAAACGAAAATAATCGTGCGGCGAAGGATGGATCTGTATCAAAAAAGGGACGAGCATTATGAATGTTCCGCCCTTGCAAAGCGTGCGGTGTGCTTCGCTTAAAAACTGCCGGTAATTGAAAATATGTTCAAGAATATTCATACACACGACCGCGTTATATGCGTCGCTTTTTACCGGGAATACTTGCTCAAGATCGGCATAAATATCACACCCGTTCGTTTTATCCAGATTCACGGTAGTGAATGTGTGTTTCCCGTGGATGAGCGTATGATAATCGGCATTACGCGATCCACCAAGATCAAGAATAGCACCATCGATTGATACAGTGGACAATTTTTCGTATGAAAGTTTTCTCCATGGTGTCATAGTGTAAGATGTTTAAAGAGCGTGCGTGCAAGTAACGTCAGGCTTTGTTGATCGATCACATGTGTTCTCAAAATCGTGCCATATTTTTCTTTTACTTCAATATCAAGCTCCAATAGAGATTTCAATTTCCTTGAAAGATCCTCGTCGTTATTTTCCTTGAAAATAAACATATCGTCTACTTGACCCTTAAGGTTGAGGTTCGAGGTGAGCACCAGACTTTCACACGCCATCGCCTCGAAGATCGTTTTGTCATACATGCCACTCGGACTCGCATTGATAAAAATATCGTGCCGAGCATAAACATGCGGCGTTTCGTGATTGGGGATACTATTTTTAAACGCCACACAATCACCTAAAGCATATTCTTTGACCTTCTCTTTTAAGGATGCGAGATACGGAGCATCTTTTGATAAAGAATCGCCATAGAAATCAGCGGTAAAATCAGTCCCTGTCTCGTTTAAGCGATGCAGGGATTCCATAACAAGCTGAGGCTTCTTTACCGGCGACATGCGTGCCAAAAAGAGAACTGATTTATTCTTCCGTTCAATACTCTTGTCACGATGGAAATAATCCGTATCAATTCCCACTGGCATAAAAACTGTTTTTTTGAACTGTGCGGTGAAAGAATATTTTGATGTGCAAAATACTACATCGGAACAAAAAACTGCGATACGGGTGAATATAGTGCCAAAATGGTGATTGCGCCACATGGTTATTTTTTTTCTCAATAATTTCCACAGAGGCGCTCCGAGAAGTACGTATTCCTGATTCATGTGCACGAACACGGTGTCATAATTATTTCGCAAAGACCAAATGTGGCGATAAAACTGAATTAGGTATTTTGTCCGCGCAAGTCCGCGTGCTAGTCCGCGCAAGTCCGCGCTGAGTTCTTTACCGAGTGAATATACGGTTACATTTTTAGGCAGATCGTACTCTCCTTGTTCAAGGCATATCACAGAAATATGATCTGCATGCTTTGCAAATTCAATAATCCAGCGATGAAAAAATCCCAGGATTGGGTCATTTTTGTCTACTTTTTGCGTAATAATCAGTAACTTCATGGCGTGTTGAGACAATACTCCCACGATGCCTTGTAGCGGTCAAGATATGACTGCTCATCGGTCGTGACAATATTCCCTGCGCGTGCCTCAAGTTTAAGCGCGTATACCCTCCTTACACTCTCGTGTTCGATGAGCCGTGCAATGTTTTGTGTAATACATGATTCGTTTCCAACAGAACAAATGAAGGAACTCTCGTCGTCAAGAATAAGCTCCCGTGCAATTCCAACATCCGTGGTGACAATGGGGCAACCGACTGACGCCGCTTCAACGAACATTCTACCAAACCCCTCATAATTTGAGGTGACAAGAAGCATATCGGCGGTTTTATAATATGAAGGGAGATTTTGTCGCCATCCTTCAAAAACTATACTATTCTCGAGCATCTTTTCACTAAGAGCTAATTTTTTCAGACGTATTTTTTCACTTCCCTCCCCCACAATTACAAGCCCTGTTTTGGGGTGACGCGGCAAAATATTTTTGAGTGCTTGTATAGCCAGAGGAATGTTTTTCTCGTGTTCAAGGCGTGCGACCATAAGTATAATGAAATCAAACTGGGGGTATTTCTCGTGAAGATTGAGTAATGGATCAGTAATTTTTATTTTTCCGAGATCGACAAAAACAGGAAGAACGGTTATGGCCTTAGGGTTCACACGAGGAAATCGTTTGAGAATGAGATTTTTAATCGTATTTGATACAACGCGGATACAATTTGCTTTTGGGATAAGAAATGTTGCAAGTTTTACACGTATTTTATTGAGTTTTGACTCATGGACAAAATGGGGGTTTAAGAAGTCGGTATGTATCTGAAGTTGAAGACCGAGTTTAAAACGTTTGGCGATTTTGTAACCCGCGTATCCTGACTCAAACGGGTCTTGCGCAGTGACCAACCACAGTGAAGCGCTCGTCGAATGCGCAGAAAGTAATTTCTTTCCGATAGAAACCGCGCTCCAGACATAGAACCATCTGTCAAGGGAGTTTGTCGGATAAATCCAGGTGTTCTCTGATATCTGTTGTGGGGTAAGATTCGCCGAACGTTGAGAAAAAACAACCACATGAAGTTCTTCGGTAAGGCGACCATACTTCACCATACGCTCGCGCACTTCCGTACCTTCCATAAAAAGATTTCTATCACTGCCGATACTGATAACTTTCATATAGTTTTGTAAATTCCCAATAGTTCCCGGGCAATTTCGTCGTATGAATGAGTGTATGAAAAACGCGTGATGTGTTCGACATACCCATTATAATGGTTTTGGTCGGCAAGGTACACAAATTGCTCCGCAAGTTCTAATGCATTGAGCGGATCAATAAAAATACCGCACCCCGCAAGCCTTTTTTGAAGACCGGTATGTTGTGTAAGAATGAACGGCTTCCCGAACATGATTCCTTCAAGTACAAGATTCGGACTTATATCAGAAATCGACGGAACCACAAGTGCGTAACACTTTCTTATTCTTTCCATGAGAGCATCGTGGGAAATATTAGTAAGAAGTTCAAGGCTAATGTCGGCAACTTTTTCTTTTGCTTTATCGAAGGCAGCGTTAAGTGTGTCGGTATTCTTTAATATAATAGTTCTTCCTGCCCATAAGAATTTTTTTTCAGCAGGAATGGTGTTTTTTATCTTTTTTCCATAGAAATTTTCAACAATAAAGGTTTTCTGTTTGTCGAGACCATACCCTTCCGCAAAAATATCTCTTTGCCATTCAGTGCTAAACACAATTGCATTCGCGTTATGGAGTAAATTTTTAGTAAGGCGGAAGATTATTTTTTCTTTCAGCGAAAGATTCCGCTTCAATCTATAAAATTCGGAAAGTGGTATCTTTTCTCCCGTTCGCTCAACATATGACTCCCAGAGAAAATCCCCTCCGGTGCGCACAATGATTTTTTTGCCCGTGATACGTGCCGCCCAAACTGCTGGAACACCTGTGCTTAATGTATCAAGTGCGATAATGCATTCAACGCCACAAAGAGAAAAGCTGGCACGCAAAAAATACACAACGTGGCGCAGACCTACAGGAATCTTTCTTTCAATTCCATAAGTAGCAACACGCACGGTATTGCCAAGTTTTTCAAATGAGTTTTTTAGCTCTTGCGCATAATGCGCTGGCCCACCAATATGGGGAGGATATATGCCCGTGGCAATAAGGATTTTCATATCTCACAGAATATCGTACTAGACCTTAAGTTACAACCGGTCTCCTATTTTGACTTTGTGAGTAATGGCTTAAATACTTTTTCTTGCATATCCACCGCAATTTTATCCCAATCATACTTTGCGAACGCAAGCTCACGGGCATTTTTGATAATTTCATCACGCAATTTTTTGTCTTCAAGAAAACGCTTCACTTGCCGTGCAATACCTTCCGGGTCGTGAGGATTAACAGCAAAACCTGTCGGCTTTTTATCGGGATTGCGATCAGGGTCAAATAAAAAATCGGTAATCCCTCCCTCTTGGGTTGCGATCACCGGAATCCCTGCCGCCATTGCTTCTATAAACGAGTTCCCCATTCCTTCGGAGAGCGACGGGCGTATAAAAATATCACAAGCTTTAAGATATTTTGGTATTTTATCCACGGGAACATACGGATGAAAATGCATTCGCTTGGATACCTTCAAGGACTCCGCCAAGTCTTTATACGTCTGTTCTTGCGGTCCATCTCCAATCATGAATAGGTGTACATTTTCCGGCAACATGGGAAGCGCTCGGATAATATCATCAAGACCGTTTTTCGTAACATAACGTCCTGTATGAATAAGCCACGTTTCATTAATCTTTTTTCCAAGCCCCTGTTTGAGTGTGTCAAGCTCTTCTTTCGTATAATCTTGTGAAAAATGTTTTGTATTCACCCCGTTGGGGATTATATGTATTTGCCCCTTAAACCCCATTTCTTCCCCCCACCGAGCAAGAAATGTTGAAATTGTCTGCATAACATCAGCTTTTTTAAATCCACGTACAAAAAGTGGGTAAAGTGGAAGCATGGTGCGCTTGATATGATCAATCGGGTCTCCTTCTTGGAGTGTAAGGGCGTAGGGTATGGAAAGATGGTGTGTTTTAAAAATACCTGCGGGCACTGCGCATGAATGCGCCATCATCGCCCAAATGCCGTCGTAGTGATATTTCTTATGTAAACTCCCTGCCTTCCATGCGGCAAGAAACTGAAATAAGAATTTATTCAAATGAAGCGGAAATTTTTTGATGTCCACCATGGTCGGATTTTTTGATGTAAATCCGATGCGATGGACAGTCACATTACCAATTGTTTCTGTTTTTGGGAGTGTTGAATCAAACCGAAGTGTCACCATGTGAAATTCAATTTCTTTCGGATCAATCCTGTCAGTAATCTCTTTGACGGCAACCTCCGCCCCGCCCACGTGTTTTGGGTAGTATGCAAGAGAAAAGATGAGAATTTTTTTGACTCTTTCTTGTGACATTGTCTCTATAGTAACCCCTAAAGTACAAAAAAAGAAGCGCACGGATTTTTAGTCCAATGCGCTTCACTTGTTCAAATGATTCAATAGTCCGGATTTACAAGCGGACTGAGGTAGTTCGATTTCGTCCGCCAATTGAACCAATAGTGATGCGGTTCGAAAACAGCATAGTAACTTCCCTTCTCATCCCGCGGGTAATGAAATCCGACAACCCGCCACTTATCACTTCCCTGGCCTTGAAGAACTACTACACGAAACAATATGTCGTAATTGTCGCGTTGACCAATATAGACAATCCGACTACGGCATGATGTTTCGGTGCTGATAGAGTCTGGCACAATCCGTTCGCACAACACTGAAGACCATTGTGGGTTAATACGTACGAGATCCTGTTGTGCTTCCGGAAGTTTCCCTAATCGAGCACGGAAGAAGAAATCAACAGCAACTGCAACCGAGTTTGTGAAGTTGTATCCATAGTCGCCTAGATAGCGGTCGAATTTCCTTTCTTCATCCAGTATTTCCGGCGGTTCTATAACTCTTGTCTTTCTCCTTAAGAAGCTAAGCATTTTCATCTCCTTGTAAAAGGACGATTCTTTAGGTGAGTAATCACATAAAAGTTAAGCATACGCTTAACATCAAACATGATAGCATATCTTTATATTTTTGTCAAGCTACTTCGGGCGATGGAGTTTTCGCTCTTGTTTATTGAGGAGATCCGCATAGGTTCGCCGTACTTGATTCACAAAACCACGCACATTTCCCCCACGTTCGGTCATTTGCGGAGTAATTTGGTAAAGCAATGATTTTTCGTCTTCGCTTAAATTAGAAACATACACGGATGATGCTTTGCACAAAATACCTTTACGAATTAAATCAATGATTTTTTCTGCAACCCCCTTTTTTCGAATAAGTTCTCGGTCATCCAAAGAGATGAGAAACATGGTATCCGGGTGAATTCTTGAAAAAAGAATTCCTCCTAGTCCCCCATAGCTTGCCATAATAGACCATACAAAACGATATTGATGTTCTTTGTGAAGTGCGTGCGCTTTCATGGTCCCCAAAATCGGAAGAAGGTATTTATCAAAAGAACTTCCCATACCGAGACGGTAAATTGTGTCGGTGCCACGCTGTTCAATAGAAGGAAGTCCGCTGCGAAAACGTGTCGTGATAATATGAAATTCAGTATCAGGCATCTCTTGAGAGAGTTCATAAAGGGCGCGCTCAGCAGGACCAAGGTCGGGATGATAGGTTGTTGCAAAGACAAGTACTTTTTTGTCCGATCGCTCGGCGGTACGAAAATATTCAATCGTTTTTTCAAGCCCTTTTTCAAGTGGTATCTTCGGCTCCCACCCGAGTTTTTCTTTTGCAAGCGAAATATCGGGACAACGACGTTTGGGGTCATCCGATGCTCCCTTCACATATATAATTTTTGATACGGAATTTGTTTTTTTGATTACGAATTCTGCAAGTTTCTTCATGGTGATCTCGCCGGGATTACCCAAATTTACAGGACCGGTAAATCCGTCTTTTTTTATCATCGCATCCATTCCCGCAACAAGATCATCAATGTATTGAAAACTCCGTGTATTGCTTCCATCGCCGTAGATCACCAAATCTTTGCCATCCAAAGCGTTTAAAATAAAATTCGTCATTGCGCGACCATCATTGGGATCCATTTGAGGTCCGTAACTATTGAAGATCCGAATAATTTTAATATCCACGCCATACTCGCGATGGTAATCCATAAAAAGCGTCTCGGCACAGCGCTTACCTTCGTCGTAGCATGCTCGCGGACCTAAAGTATTTACATTGCCTCGATATGATTCTTTCTGCGGAGTTTCAAGCGGGTCGCCATAAATTTCCGAGGTGGACGCCTGAAGAATACGTGCGTTGTTCTTGCGCGCAATATCAAGCATATTAATAACGCCTGTCGTATTACTTTTTGTGGTATGCACCGGATCATATTGATAGCTTGTATACGATCCCGAACACGCAAGGTTGAAAATCCAATCAATCTTTTCATTGATCACCAGCGGATCAATAATATCCTGTTTAATGAATGTGAAGTTTTTATTTTTGAAAAGGTGCGTGATGTTCTTGGGCTTGAATGTGGTCTGGAGATTGTCCACACAAATGACCCGATGCCCTTCACCCAAGTATTTTTCAGACAAATGCGAGCCAATGAAGCCCGCCCCACCAGTTACAAGTATTGTTTTCTTAGCTTCTTCTTGTCTATTCATGGAGAAACTATACCTTAAAATGGGATTTTGTCATCTTCTGTTTCTTCAATGATTTCATACGCGTCGGCTTCATTTTTTGCCAGTTCTAATGATGGATTACGCTTGGTGAAAAATGCACTTGCAATGCCAACCACCGCAAGCGCGCATACGCCCATGATCCACCAAAACAAAGAGTGAGTTTCTGGATAGATATTGTCCAGAGAAGCGGTTTGTGTGTTTTCTTCGGGAAGTTTCTTTTCGGCAACAATATTTTGAGAAAGAACGGTGTTGGTCATAGAACGTGAATCGTTAAGCGTAGAGCCCGTAGGTGCGGGGAGCACGGGTAGTTTTACGGTTTTGGATGCAACGATTGTTTTAGTATTATTCTTCGGCGCGACGGATATATTTGAAGGTGCCGCGGGAGAATATGGGTGTGCAAGGATACCATTGGGATAATAAAGAGCAACACTGGCCAGTGCGTTTGAAGTGACCCCGGTTACTTCGCTCCCAAATTTAATTTTTGCTCCTGCGGTAATAAACGTGTGCTCTGGGATAACGAATGTGAGATTGCCGGCGCGAATACTCCAAAAAGAGAGGTCAAGTTCGTATTGCGACTTATTGTGCAATTCAATAAATAAAGATTGCGAATCCCCAACCGAGGAAATAACGACATCGGCAGAAACCGCTTCAACGGTCACTCTATCAGAAGCGGAATAATATCCTGACGAGGCATCAATGGTAACAATGTACGTGCCTGGATAGCGATAAGCATGCGCAACGGTCTTTCCCTCGGCAGTATTCCCATCGCCAAAATTCCAAAGCATTCGAGCATTCTCAATCGGCTCTTTCTTGAGCCCCCACACCCTTCCAGAAAATGTAACGGTTCCTCCGACAACTGCCATTCGCTTCTTCTCCCCCGCAGAAGCGAAAATCTGCGGCTCTACGGAGAAAGACGAGCTCGCTGCGACGGTGGTGTTTGTACTTCCACTTCCCGTGCTTGTGGTGGAAGTTTCTTGTTGTGAAGTCCCGTTCTCTGTTGATGCGGAAGTAAGAGTATTGGGTGCACCCGGGGTTGGTGTTCCCCCCTGCCACACACTACCCACTTTCTGTAATGAATTTCCATCCCCGGCTCCCCCTTGGGTTGATGTGTAAATTACTCCATCAATATCGGCAAGATTTGCGTCATGAATACTCAAACTTTCGCCTGAGTTTAAAAGTGAGAATGAACTATCAAAAATGGTGCCAGAAAATCCTACATGATCTGTAAGAAACTTCGTAGAATCATTCGCAATAATCGCAAAACCACCCACAGGGATTGTCTCGCTTCCTTGCAAGAGCGTGATTGCGTGATTGGTATTTGCTTCATATAATTTCCATCCCGTGAGATTAACCGATTCGCTCCCCATGTTGGTAATCTCGACCCACTCACGTCCCGTATCGCTTCCTTCTTTGAGATCATACATAATCTCACTGAAAACAACCGCCGCGGAAGCAGTGGTTGCGGAAGTTACGAGAATAAAAAATATACAAAATTTATTAAGAAACCTCATTTTGTAAATTGACTTACCTGTCTACCTGTAACATTTTTCGCAACACATCTTCAGGAATTTCATTTTGTTTTTGACCGCCAGAAGTAGCCCCCAATTGCTGTTTTTGCGTATCGGCGTTTGGTTGCATTGGTTGCGTTGTCCGAGGAATTACCTGATTCAACGCCTTACTGTCATGTTTTATTTCCTTTATCCCCTGAATGGTATTCTTAGTACCATCGTATCTTGCCTCCTGGAGTACTTCTTTGAGCGCTTCTTTGAGTCCTAATATATTTTTTGAGAGAACCGTTAAACGCTTCCCTTGGGTTATGACTCCGGGGCTTTTCGTCTTAAGCGCATCAAGGGTGATGGGAGTTGGTTTTTTGGGTTCTACTTTTTTACTCCATTCTTCGGGAGGGTGATTTTCAAGCAAAGTATGAATCTGCGTTGGTGCGGGATGAGATTTTTCCAGGGGTTTAGATGCGCCTCCTAACGCTGGTATGGAAGTTTGGTTAATGGGTGTAATAGGCTTTGCGGGAATAATTGGCTGATACCATATCCGAATCGCTTCTTCCACTTCAGGACGAGGATACGCAAATGCTTTTTGAGAATTTTCTATCACTTGATTACGAGAGGATTTTTCGGGAAGAAGAATCGGCGGAAGGGTTGTCGCTGAAAACGGATGAGATGCGACGCCATCGATCATAAGTTTTAGATAAATTTGGTAAATCCCAAGATTAACCATATCTTCCGCCATAAATGCCGGCGCAAATTCTTTTTCGAGTGTTTCAGCATCAAATGCGCCCACCCGAAACATAATCATCGTACCCACGTTACCAAACACTGCGGCGCGCACTTCTTCAGACATCTGTTCAACATACTGATGGGCAATCGTAAGATTAAGTTTGTATTTTCTCGCTTCCGAGAGAATATCCGCAAATGATTCATTCGCAAATGACTGAAACTCGTCAACATAGAGATAAAAGTTGGGGAGTTTCTGCATCTCACGGTCGTGTATGTCGGCACGAGACATTGCCGCAAGATAAATTTTGGTAATAAGCATGCTTCCCAAGAGGTTTGCGTTACTTTCACCAATGCGCCCCTTGGAGAGGTTGATGATGAGAATCTTCCGTTCGTCTATTACTTTTCTAAAATCAAAACTTGATTTTGGTTGACCGATAATATTTCTAATGAGTGGATTCGCGGTAAATTGCCCAACTTTATTTTGAATTGCCGGAGTTGCTTCTTGAGTATAGCGGTCGGTATATTTTGCAAATTCATCAACCCAAAAAGATTTAACTGACGGATCTTTAATATTCTCAACCACGCGCTTGCGATATTCTTTGTCCGTAAGCATTCGATTAACACTCAAAAGTGTTGAATCGGGATATTCGAGGAGAGCCAAGAGTGTGTTGCTTAAAATATACTCCATGCGTGCAGACCATGCATCGAGCCAAATTTTCTTGAAAGCGCTCATGAGACCCGCTACTACCAAATGTCGCTTATCATAACCCACGTCTTCCATCACGTTAAATGAAATCGGATGGTCGGTATCAAACGGCGCGAAATAAATCACATCTTTGATACGTTCCTCGGGTATATATTCAAGAAGAAGCTCCGCGGTTTTACCATGCGGGTCAATAAACGCAAATCCCTCGCCATTCTTGATATCCTGCACTGCCATATTTTCAAGAAGTGTTGACTTCCCCATACCCGTTTTCCCAATTACGTAAACATGCTTGGTACGGTCTTTTGACTTAATGCCGAAAGGAACCCGCTTGTTACGGGCATCGGTTTGCGCAAAATACGTGACGGTATCTGACATTCCCTTCATAATACTATAGACATCGGTAAGAAAAAAGCCCCGTTACTATCCGTGGCTTTTTAAGTACCCTAGCAGGTATCATAGTTTACTATTTCCTGATTTAATATCAGGTGATTATTATTAACAAACTCGTCCATACAATCAGACAACCTGTCGGCATGGGATTTACTTAACGCTTCAAAACTTACTTCAAATACCTCGATTAACTCATCTTCTCCGGAAACTTTAGTTTTCGCTATAGTGCGTATTGTATTTGGACTTAATCCATTCCTTTGACATACATTCGTAAAATCTCTAATGATTGAGTATACTCGAAATACTTTTAATTCCGAAGAAAAAGTAACCACAAACAAGTTTTTATTCATAACCCCCCCCCATTGCATAAAGACATATTTCTACCATAACGCTACCACCATAACCACTCTTTGTCAAGAGTCTCTTGTTTTAGGCACTGACATTCTTTAATTGCCAAGTAATGCTTCTCGTGTGTATGTGTTCCCCGCGTCCCACAGCATCCATGAAGTTAGCCCCGCGTCGTAGGTTGCTTGTATCTGCGCGCGTACCATATCTGCTGTATACACCGCCCCCAAGTCGAAGTCTTGAATCCATGGACGAAGTTTAAGCGGGGTTGTACTTGCAGTCTTAAGGCGAGTTACTGCGGAATCCATTGAAAATTTTACAATCTCATAAGGATGGTCGGCTGGATTTTTGAAACCACGAAACGTAGGCGGATAATGCGATGGATATACCATGGGCGCGATAAAATCAAAATAAGGAGAAGTTTTTTCAAGCACTTGTCCGATATTGAGATCATCAGTATTTGTTGTTGTCATCCCAAAAAGATCGGCTGACAATGGGATTCCAGGAATCTTTTTTTTGAGAGTTCCACTCAAGTATTCAAAAAATCTGCGCATTGCTTCTGATTTTCCATTTACTGGATCCTTGCTTAGCACTTCATTGCTCCACGGAAAGTAGATATCTTGCATATTTCCATCAGATGGGAAACGAATGTAATCAAAATTGATTTCGTCAAAGCCAATGTTATATGACTCCTCCGCGAGCGTAACAAAATAGTCCCAAGCTTCATGGGCACCGGGGTCTATGTAACTAATCCCCTTCTTGTCTTTCCATAGCGCCCCCTTATCACTTGCTTTTTTGATTGCGAAATCAGGGCGCATTTTTGAAAGATACGGATCTTGGAATACGGTAATTCTTCCTATTACATAAATACCTTTCTCGTGTAATGTTCCGATAAATTTCATCATATCGTCCGCGCGACACGTCGGTGAAAGCTTATCTTTTAAAAGAGGGTTCTCGCTCCTGAATGAAATTCTTCCGCTATAATCTTTGATATCTATAATAATAGAATTTAGTTCCGTCGTATTAACAAGATCGAGAAGGCGCGCTCGAAAATCTCTTGTTCCTGCAACACACTGCGTCATATAGATTGCTTTAACTGCATTGGGTGTTTTTATGTGCGTTACAATAAATTTTTGTTCTTTTTTTACTTCGAGAGAAGAGCTTCCAATGACTTTGATGGTTTCTGGTGTCATAGAGGAATCATAGACCGTTGCGGTGAGTGGCGGAAGTGCGAAGTATAATACAGAAAAGGAGCCTATGATCAAAGCTCCACCAAGTAGTGATTTTATTCCACTCTTCTTCATTGTTAGGTAGACATTCCGATATTATCCTTCCGTGATTGTCTGCGTTCACGCACCAGTGGACGTCTTTGCTCTGATGGGTTTAATAATTCTCCGCCAACTGCAGGCTGTTTGCTTCCCTCTGACTGCGAGCCTGTTTGTATGCCTCGATTAGACGAGCTTATTCCGTGTTTACCGTTCTCAACTAATTGATTGCAATTGTTGCAATACTGAATATTTGAAAAATATGCAATGACGGCAACAGTAAGACCGATAATTACAAAAAATACATCTTTGACGATAAGAGGAAAACCCAAAAATGGCATGAGAGCGACAAGAATTCCCAGACCGATAATTGTTGAATGTTTTGACATAATGATAAAAATTAGAACGCTTTATGGAAAGTATTATATGCTACAAATTACTTTCCTTCAACCATTACCACAAACTCCCCCTTCACTTTATCTTTATTTTTTTCAAAATATTGGAGAATCTCTTGTGCTGTTCCCGTTACCATTTCCTCATATATTTTTGTAAGCTCTCGGGCTAAAACAATTTTGCGATCGGCACCCAAATGCTCCTTGAGTGATTCAAGTGTTTTTAAAATTCTGTGCGGGGATTCATAGAATACAGTCGTGCGCTTTGAGAAGGTGATCTCTTTAAAAAGCGTCTCCCTCCCCTTCTTGTGTGGAAGAAAGCCTAAAAATAGAAAGTCCGACGAGGGTAAACCGCTTGCCGAGAGCGCCGCGATAACTGCCGAAGGGCCGGGGATGGGAATAATGGCGACATCTTGTCCAAATTTTTCTTTGACTTGCAACACCAGTAAAACCCCCGGATCAGAAATGGTGGGAGTTCCCGCATCAGATACCAGTGCAAGATTTTTTCCTTCTTCAAGCAGTTCAAAAATTTTCTCCACTTTCGCAAGTCCACTATGGGAATGATAGCTCAATGTTGGCGTTTTGATATCGTACTTCTGCAAAAGTTTTTGTGTTGTGCGCGTATCTTCACATAGGATCATATCAACTTCCTTAAGCACGCGAATTGCTCGAAGGGTGATGTCTTCAAGGTTTCCAATGGGCGTTGCGACTATATAGAGCGTGGGCATGAGAGCATACTACGCAAAAAAAACGGCGTGAGCAAGTTTGCTCACGCCGAATCACACTGTTTCTTGTTGTTAATCAAGAAGAAAGGAGTTTTCTTAGGCGGACCCCACTCTTTATTGCCATTTGTTCGATTTGACCAAGATAAGAAAAGAATTCCAGGTTAAGTGGAATAACTTTGAGGTTGTCGTGACGACCAATGCATTCCCTTGACGGCCTCCATAGGTTTGAAAGGGTTAGGCACCATTCACCGACGCATTCTTGTTCTGGTAATTTTAGCACACCGTTCATAGTTTTACTCCTTTTTCAATGAAACAATACATCTATCCTTAATATACCTGCATAAGAGTATTTATCTAGAAAAACACTATTGTTGCCTTGCGCTTTGGGAATAAGTTTTGTAGTCTTCACTAAGAGCCTAACCACCTGATTGAGGAGAACCGTATGAATAGAAAGATCATTGTCATTGGATTAACTGGCCAGATTGGTGCGGGGAAAGGAGTTTTGGCCAACATTTTAGTGGAAGAATTTGGATTCATTTATTTCTCACTCTCGGATCGTGTTCGGAAAATTGCTACGGCGCGAGAACAGGGGCCGCGAGATGAACAGACTGGTCGTGAATTTCTACAAAATATTGGAAATGACGCGCGCATACAATTTGGCGGAGAGGCGCTCGCAGAACTTACCGCTGGTTGCGCCTTCGCTGATTTAGCTGGTGGTAAAGATCGCATCATCTTCGACGGCATTAGAAACCCCAATGAAGTATCCTTCTTGAAACGAATCCCGGGATTTAAATTGATCGCTGTTATCGCGACGCAAGAAAAGCGATTTGAGAATGTTATTGCCCGTGATAGGCCAACAGATCCTAAATCGTGGAAAGACTTCCGTCGCCTTGATGATAGGGACCTGGGAATCGGTGAGAATGCGCTCGGTCAAAATGTCATGCAGTGTATTGAGATGGCTGACCTCACACTCTTAAATGCTGACACCAAAGAGAACTTCACGATTAAAGTACAAGGGCTTGCAAATAAACTCGTGGGACAAAATCGCCGCAAGGTGGCGCGACGAGTTTAACCATTTTTTTACTCGATACGCGCCAGTGTATAACACTGGCGCGTTTTTTATTGGAGGTGCAAATTATTTTTTCTTAGTGATCAATTTTTCACCGATCTCATAAATATTCCCCGCGCCCATAGTGATGACGATATCATCTTTTTTTGCCTTTTTCCTAAGGTAGCTTTCAATCGAAAAAAATCCGCCTTTATAGTGTACATTTTTATGATACTTTCCCATCCGCTCCGCAAGTATGCGCGAAGAGATACTTCCATCATCAACTTCACGCGCCGCATAAATATCCGCGAGAATAATTTCATCAACATCTCTAAAACTTTTTGCCAAATCACTGAGAAGCAATTTCGTGCGAGAAAACAAATGGGGCTGGAATGCAACAATAATTCTCTTGTTCGTATACATCGCGCGAAATCCGGCAAGGGTCGCTCGGATTTCTGTTGGGTGATGCGCATAATCATCAAAAAGAAGAGCTCCGCACTTCATTGTCCCCTTATATTCCGTTCTTCGCCATGTACCATGAAATTCTTTAAGTGCCCCAAGTACTACCACTTCATCAATATCAACAAGTTTTGCCACGGCAAGTGCCGCTTTTGCATTCTCTATGTTGTGATAACCGGGAATTGGTATGGTGATGTTTGTTTTTGTCTTTGTGTAATCAATGATTTTTCCGCGAATTCCTTTAAGCGCAGGTTTTACCCGTTTATCGCCAGGATTACAAACAATGAAACCGCCCTTGGGAACCTTAAGCGCAATCTCGTTGAATGCTTTTTGAATATTTTTAAGATTGCCATAGTAATCGAGGTGGTCGTTGTCGATGTTGGTAATAACAAGAATCTGGGGTGAAAGATTGAGAAATGATCTGCGGTATTCACATGCTTCTACTACAAAATATTTGCTGTTTCCGGGAACAAAATTATCTTTCTGTTTCTTAAGGAAACTGCCCACCACAACCGTCGGATCCTTTTTTGCCGCAATCATAATCTCGGCAATCATTGCCGTTGTGGTCGTTTTACCGTGTGTCCCCGAAACCGCAATGGTATACATCCCCTGTGAAATACGCCCCAGCATTTCGGGATATGAGTACGCGGGAATACCTTCGCGTCGCGCTTTTACAAGCTCGGGATTATTCCCGGGTACAGCGGGAGAATACACCACAAGGCCAACACCATCTGCAATGTTTGATTCCTGGTGTCCGATATATATTCGTGCACCGAGACGTTTAATGCGTTCCGTCACGGGAGATGGAGCGCTGTCAGAACCACTTACTTTTTTTCCATTCAAAAGCATCATACGCGCAATGGCTGACACGCCGATCCCGCCGATACCGATGAAGTGGACTTTTTTAAATTTTAGAAGATTTACTTTTGACATACTTGATATAATTTCTCACTATTTGAGACTCATCTAAATCATTTCTATTATTATATCTACGTCCTTGTTCCATAAAAGCGCGGTCAAGGTCTTCTGCTTTGATCCATTGAATTACACTTTTAGATTCTACTTCATCTTGGTCCCTAGTAATAGGGTTGAATTCGGTCATTCCAACATGAAAATAGAGAGTTATTTTTTCAACTTCAACTTTACTTACCCTGAGCGGGAAAGATGATTTTATTGAACCAATATAAGCCTTCAATGTTCCTCGTGCTCCAAATTCTTCTTGTAGGCCTCGACTTATTGCTGTTTCCAGAGACTCGTTGGGTTGAATGGTCTCGCGCATTAATAAATATAAGTCGCTCTTCCCCTCGGACTCAATGGGCAAATCTGCTCTTTTATAGAAATGACAACAAATCAGCCCGTCATTATTTGTCAAAACTACTCCTACTGAAATATGAAATGGATATTCCTTACTAGCCTGAAAAATATTTTGATTCATGTTTTATAATTTACTTACTAATTTATTAAACTGATCCCCCCTATCATACTCATTTTTAAATATACCAAAACTTGCCGCGCCAGGAGAAAGAAGGACGGTGTCTCCCCTTCTTGCATGCACGTGCGTGAATCGTATGGCATCTTTCATATTTCCCACAACAGCCATCGGATATTTTGTTTTCTTGGGTAATAGCTTCACAATCTTATCAGTCGCGGTTCCCTTAATGAGCGCTAATGCTTTTACGGTCCGGTTAATATTCCGAGCCATTTCATCAAAAATAAGCTCCTTGTCGTTCCCACCCGCAATGAGAATGATATTACGCTTCTTTCCGGAAAGCGCTGCGAGCGCGACGCGATTGCCATCAGGTGTTGTTGCGGTAGTGTCATTATAATACTTCACTCCGCGCACTACGCGCACAAACTCAAGACGTCCGGGTACTCCCTTAAAATTCTCCACTCCCTGTTTGATTGCTTTTTCATCAACACCAAGCGCCTGACACGCCCTCATTGCAAGAGCAACATTCTCACGATTATGTATTCCCAAGATTTTCACTTTCCACGAGATAGGTACACTTGACCTTCCTACAATCCAAAGCCTCGCTTTGGATTGTAGGTTTCCAAAGTTTCCAAAGCGAGGCTTTGGATTGTTGTGTGTCATTATTTCAAGTGCTATTTGTTTACCAAGCACCAATGTATCGCCCTTTTTTTGATATTTAAAAATGTTTGTCTTGTCGTTAAAATACTGGTCCATATCGCCCCGATAATAATTCATATGGTCACGCATAAAGTTAGTGAACACTGAAACGTGAGGACTTAGTTTTGCATCCCCGAATCCTTGAAGTTGCCATGAGTCAAGTTCGAGAACAACCACGTCACCAGGTTTTACTTTTTTTAAAAGAGGCAAGGTGGCAATGCCACGAATATTTCCACCAAGAAACACCCTCTTCCCCGCACACTTGAGTATTTCATAAATAAGATTAGTCACCGTTGTTTTTCCCCGCGTGCCCGTGATGCCGACAATTGTAACTCCACGGGGAGCTAGGCGCATGAAGAGAGAAGCATCCATCTCTATGGGAATTTTGTTTTTTTGCGCTTCTTTTATAAAAGAAGAATCGAGAGGAACGCCTGCCGCCTTGATAATCATATCGCGGTTACGGAAATCTTTAAGTCGATGTTCTCCTAAAACATAGGTGATGTTTTTAAATTTTTTCAGTTTCTTAAGAGAACTTTTGAGCTGTTCTTTTGTTTTAAGGTCGGTAATCGTGAGCTGCGCGCCATTCTCCGCAAGAAATTTTCCTACATTCACTCCTCTCCCCAAAAGCCCCAAGCCGAGCATAGTGATCTTTTTGTTTTTAAAATAATCCTTAAATTCCATAATTATACTGATTCTAGCACAGCAAAACAGGAGACAAAGAATTTGCCAAAAATCTTGATCTTATTGAGAAAATAGATACCGCCCTGTGTGCGAGCGGAAGGAATCGGACCTTCGACCTCTGTCTTATCAGGACAGCGTTCTACCACTGAACTACGCTCGCACGCATGGTACTATCTTAAAAAGTTCTTACTTTTGATTCGAGCACCGTGGGTTACATAACCTTGTTATTAGGACAGCATTCTATCACCGAACTGCACTCGCAAAAGTAAATTGCACTATATCAAAAAAGTCCTGCAATCGCAATAACTTTATTCATTGCATTCCTTACGACCATTGTGCTACTTTATATACAGGTAAACAACCGCAGAGAGGACATATTCGCATGTGCAGAACAAAAAGGCTGGCGAAGAACCATACTCATATTCGCAGAAGCGAGGGTGTTATCCGTACAACAAAACCACAAGCGCGATTGCGTCCCCCGCAAGCCGTGATCCAATTGGGAAAAGACACGCGTTCACGTAATTACGATCGCAGGCAACGACACGAATCTCACGCACATTAATTCTATTTTTCTGAAAGATTCCTCCGATTCACCCCGGCAAGTATCTATGCCGGGGATTTTTTTGCAAAAAAAGACCGAGCTGTACTTATCGTACTGACTCGGTCTGGAGAGTGACGGCCGTTGTTTAACGGCTACCGCCTAAAAGACTTACTATGTCCAATAACCATCAATGCTTTTAAATGCGGCGGCAATACCAATTATTGCCATTACAAGGCCAGCACCAAGTGAGCCAGCTTCTATTGTCGAAGCTCCTCCGAAAACAAAAAACAGTCCAGTGAAAAAAAGGATTTTTGACCGTTTTTCTGCAATAGCAACCGCCTTGGCAGAAAATTTCGGGGTATTCTTCATTTCTTTCATGACGGACATAGTTCCCTCCTTGGGAAAAATTGTGACGAAAAGGACTAAAAATAAAACCTATGCTAGGGAAAAGTATAGCATAGGTTTACAATTTTGTCAAGCATTATTTCATTAATACGTATTGAACCGAATAATTGCGGTTATTATAGGCTCAAGAAACATAATAATCGCAATTATAATGATCGCGATGACATAAGCCGGTTGAGCGCATTTGTTAAGCACCCGATCAAAGGTTGGTATAGGGGTTGGCATAGAAATCCCTCCGAAACAAGGTTGATTTGTCCTTCTCTACCCTACCACCTTTGCATAAAACTTGAAACCCCGCCCTCCCTGTACAGGGAGGGCGGGGTTTCTTCCGCTCCTTTTTCAATCCACATTAAATTAAAGTAATATTCTTTCTCTTGTTCCGTTCCAACCCAGTGGGTTTTTTATCCCGATAATCCTCGGGACTGGAGATTCACATTTAAGATTGAGAATCATCATCTCTCTTTGCGCGAAGCAAAGAGACCGACACGATAAGTTCTTCCCTCCGAAGAGTTAAGAACGGTTTTCACCTTGAAATAATCCACGACCAGCTTCCGCTAGCCGTGCCTTGTTACGACTTCGTCCCTGTCACCAAACTTACCTTAGGTCCTGCTACGCAGGAACTTCGGGTATTCTCGGCTTCCTTGACGTGACGGGCGGTGAGTACAAGACTTGAGAACGTATTCACCGCGGTATAGCTGACCCGCGATTACTAGCGATTCCGGCTTCATGAGGTCGAGTTGCAGCCCTCAATCCGAACTGAGGCCACCTTTATAAGGATTGGCTCGGGCTTTCGCCGTCGCGACCTGTTGTAGTGACCATTGTATCAAGTGTGCAGCCCAGGGTATCAGAGGGACATGCTGACCTGGCGTCATCCTCGCCTTCCTCCCAGCCCGGTGTTCGCGAAGCGAACACAGTTTTTAGTTAATAGTTTGTAGTTTCTAGTAAAAATAATTATTTATTTCACTAAAAACTAAAAACTAAAAACTAGTAACTGCGCACTCCGTGCGCACTGGGCTGGGCAGTCTCGCCTGACAAATATAACAGGCAACGAGGGTTGCGTTCGTTACCCCACTTAAGGGAACAATTCAAACCACGAACTGACGACGGCCATGCATCACCTGTCCAAACGTCCTTGTGAGACTACCTACGTTTCTGCAGATATTCGTTTGGATTTCAAACCCTGGTGAGGTTCTTCGTTTACCGTCGAATTAAGCCACCTGATCCACCGCTTGTGCAAGTCCCCGTCTATTCCTTTGAGTTTTAGCCTTGCGGCCGTACTTCCCAGGCGGATCTCTTAACGCGTTAGCTTCGCCTCTCAGAGGGTCGATACTCCGAAAAGCTAGAGATCATCGTTTAGGGCGTGGACTACTGGGGTATCTAATCCCATTCGCTACCCACGCTTTCGTGTTTCAGTGTCAGAAATGCGCCAGCATATTGCCTTCGCTTTTGGTGTTCCCCATGATATCAACGGATTTCACCCCTACACCATGAGTTCCATATGCCTCTCACACTCTCAAGCAATGCCGTTTCCCCTGCGAGTTCCCGGTTAAGCCGGGAAATTTAACAGAAGACTAACATCGCCACCTACACACCCTTTACGCCCAGTAATTTCGGATAACGCTTGGGGCACTCGTTTTACCGCTGCTGCTGGCACGAGTTTAGCAACCCCTTATTCGTAGAGTACTATCAATAACTTTCTCCCCTACAAAAGATCTTTACATCCCGAAGGACTTCATCAATCACGCGGCGTCGCTCCATCAGGCTTTCGCCCATTGTGGAAGATTCTCGACTGCAGCCACCCGTAGGTGTATGGTCCGTGTCTCAGTACCATCGGTGGGGGTCAGGCTCTCACCTCCCCTAAACGTCATAGCCTTGGTAAGCCATTACCTTACCAACTAGCTGATATTGCATAGGCTCTTCCTGAAGCGATAAATCTTTACTCCGTAGAGACTATCGGGAATTATCCAATCTTTCGACTGGTTATGCCCGACTTCAGGGTAGATTCCTATGTATTACTACCTCGTCTGCCAAGGATTTAAACTTGCGTCTAAACCCTTTAGACTTGCATGCCTTATCCACGCCGCCAGCGTTCATCCTGAGCTAGGATCAAACTCTTAATATAAATCTGCAAAGCAAATTTATTGGAACGGAACAAAAGAAAAAATATTAACTAACTTGGACTTACTTACTTATTGTGGACTATTCTGTTGTTAAGGAACTGAAAAAGCGCTCTTACAGCGCTCCACAATTATACTTATATACGAAAGAAGGTCAAGCCCTTATTTTAAAGGTAAAAATAAGATGGGGGAAGAAAAAAGCACCCCCGTAGAGACGGGGGTGCCAAAGTAAAAACTGAGACAAACCAACAACCGATATTCCTTGATTTAAAACGGAACCGCCGGAACAAAAAATGGATCCGGGGTTTCGAGGAATTCCGGAGTAATGCCGAATTTTTTGAGACCTGTCGCCAGGGGATTTTTCCAGGTGAAAGGATTTCTCCACGTGAAAGAAAATTCATTCCCGATAATGATCACACTCGAAGGGAACTCCTTGGTTTTGATTGCTGTCGCAAAACCTTCGAGACTAAATTTTCCCTCTCTTATTTCGAGAATATGTTCTTGGGGAATATATTCGTGTGAATCAAAACAACATCGTATCTGCTCGATTGCTTCATTCCGCTCACGTTTTCGTCTGTCGAAAGACGTGATCGCAAGATAGACCTTGTTGGTGATTCTTGTGTCTACCACGGAACCGTTCCTTCGTCGGTTAATTATTTTTGTCCTCTGGTAATACTCCTTCACCGCACGCCTACAATGCAGACGAGTTTGGGGATCCAGCTGAACAATGCCCGCTATGCATGAAACTCTCCCAACAACAAAAATTGTTACTGAATTGTCTTCTTTCTTTTCTGTCTGTTCGTCCTTACCAGTAAAAATTGTATCGGCGACCATGATGTCTCCTTTATCTGTTTTTCCGGTTATGTGATTATAAGGTACAAAATTCCAAAAAGAATCGTACCACGTTACTATAAATAAGTAAACACCCATCAATTCTGCAAGGTAAAGCCCGCACGAACATAGTTCGTGCGGGCTTACAAAAATTTAATTACGCTACAACTTGAGTAGCAACAATTGGCTCATAGAGGAACAGGGATGGATGTACTGTCCTGCGGTCATGAAGACATTGAACGTGGACAGTACAGGTATGTGTTTTTTTGTTTTCATCCGTAAATGCAAACTGAAGAAAATCCTTGTTTTTCTTGTCTCTTCCTATAATACGGACCAAAACATTTTCCCTCCCCTCACTGATTCGCTCATCGATAAAGCTTTGAAGGTCACCACAATTTGTTTGAAAAAACGCTATTCCTTGTGTTTTCCCCATCCTGTCGACTAAACCTCTCCTGTGGTCGACGAGCGTTGCGTGAGTATCTTGAAGAAAGATTGTCGCCTCTTGCTCTCTGGTTGTCTTGACGCCAACCTTAAGTAGGATTGATGTGCGATTCACTGGTTCATTCATTGGTAGTTTCTCCTTATTGCCATGTTGTTTGCCGTTGAATTCACTTAAGCATCCTGATGACACTATGTTGCGCGTGTTATCTGGAATTCATTATAAATAAAAGACAATGATCGAGTCAACGAAGTTGTGCACAGCAGACAGTCAAGAAAAAATTAGGTTTTTTTCTTGTCTTGAAGTAATTTCATCGTCACCAACAGCGGCGAGCCGAGAAAGATTGATGAGTAGGTTCCAAAAAATATTCCGATGAGAAGAATGAGGGAGAAATTTTTTGTTGCGTTGCAGTTTTTCAATTGAAACGAGCAATGGACTTCCTAAGAAAATAGACGAGTAAACAGTGGTGGCTGTCCCCTTTATCTTATCTTTATCCTTTATCTTTATTCTTTATTACTGTTTTCTTTTTGGCTTTTGTAGGTACCTTACAAAAAAAGACCCGACCGCGATTTCTCGCTGTCGGATCAATATGTTTATCGACTGAATGGTAGCCCAAGTTCTCCAACTTTCGAAAAGTACAGGTGATTAAGAAACTTAGCTTCTTTTTCAACTTCTAAATGCAAGTGAGATTGATTTATTTTTGCTGTCGAATACACAATGTCACTATTTTTTGAAGGAGTAACAATTTTACCCAACAATACCCCCTTTGACACGATAGCCCCTTCTTGAACAAAAAGTTCTCCAAGCATAAGATAACGAACAATTAAGTTATCTCCCATAATAGATACCCCAAAAGATTTTTCAATATCGTCACCAATCAGAGACACTTTGCCAGACAAAGTAGCGTACACGCAAGTACCTTCATTGACATAGATATCGAGCCCTTTGTGAGCCAAGCGTGTTGCTCCAGATATGCAATATTGACGCACCCCTAAACGCCCGAACTTAGGAACAAGAGTGGTGAGTCTCAATGCTTCGTTAGCCACGAAAAGATCAAAAACAGTCTTTGAGAATGTAAACCGCTTAAGTCCACCTTTTTGATCAAAATCTGTTACTTTGGAGAGACGAACTCCGAACTTACTTGTTGATTCAATAAGCCATTGTTCTCCATCAAAGTCGCGCCCTAAATAAAGACCGACATGATTCCATGTTTTATCAGGAGCCTCATTTAATGAGGCGTACTTTACTAACACGTCCCCGGGAATCATTTCACTCAATGAAGAGACTGTTTGTCCTGACATCGCCGTCCGCTGATTTTCTGCAACAAAAGGAATGCCGATTGCCGCTCCTTCCCAGTAAGACTGGGAAACTAAAGTTGAACAATCAATGGTAGTCTTATCATCCAATTCCTCACTTCTCTGGTAAGAGAAATCTAAAAATTGAATAGCTCTTTTGCAGATGTTGTGAGACTCAGTTCCCAGTAGAAATCCCTCGTCTACCATTCGGGCGATTATTTCGTTAATAACCACTTGACTATTCATGAGTATTACTCCTTATGTAGATAGGTTAAATTCAGAACGCTTGAATGTATTTTCCCAAGCAACAGGATTGCACGCCTGCTTCCCAAAGAAATTTTTAAGTTCCTCTAATTCCCCGCTCATCATTGATTGAAGTAATCGAGCGACAAAATCTTTGCCACCCCAATGCTCAATAAATAATCTGCTTGGTTCAGTAACTGCCCTAAAAAATTTATGGGCACGAGGAAGTACAACTGTGTCGAATGACTCAAGAAAAACTTCTTTCATGATTTCAGCTTCAAGTTTTTTTGTAACAGGTGGATATCCTCTGGTTGCCTGTTTCATTGATTCTGCAACGATTAGTACGATTGCTCCATCCATAAGCACATTTAGATTGATTGCTTGGGGCGATTGCACCGTGAGTTCTGGTGATGAGTACGAAAGACCATCTTGATTTCGAAAATTGACTCCATACTGCTCTCGGTATATCTCGGGAACTCGACGCTTACCTGCTTCTATTGAAGTTGCAGGAACGCGTAACGCCCTTCTGAATGACCTAAAGGTTGAATGATGGAAAAAGTCGTGCAAGAATCCTCGTGCAAGTTCAACAGCCAAGACTTCTTTAGAAACTATCCCTTTATTCAACGCTACAGAAAATGCCGCGTGATACCAGTATTGGTATCCGAAGCAGTGCTTGTCATAGAATCCCCCAATTTCAGTTTTTTCTGGAGGTTCTGCGATGTAATACCGACTACTCTCAATGTGATGCAACTGAACACCGTATTGCTTAAAGCATTCCTCAGTACATTGCTGCACGATGTCCCAAAAAAGACCGGTGTCCACCATATCTTGAATACTCGAGTCAGATAAATTAACGGGATTTACGATAGTGGCAATTTCCAAGGGGTCAACACTTCTGATATTTTCGAGATAGGTTCTAATATATCGTTGATCTTCTGCTGTGCCTATGTATCTTTCGTTCACGCTACACCTCCGTTACCAATGTTGACTGACAGGTTTTTGCTTAAGCCATTCTTGTATTCGGCGTACGGTGCCCGGCGATGTTTCATCGGGCAACATACGAGGATTAAAGAAATTCCACATTTCTATTTCGAAATGTTTTTTCGCGGAAATGTTAAACGAAGTGACGACAAAAACGATAACGGTATCTTTTTTATACTCATGTTCATTTTGGTATTCTCCAAGGATGGTGACTTGAGACAGGGCAGTAATCCCAAGTTCTTCCTTGAGTTCCCTCCGCATTGTTTCCTCTCCAGACTCATTTTTTTTTGACTTACCTCCCGGAAGAAACCATCCTTCACCGTATTTATGTCGAAGGAGAATAATATTCCCAGCGGGGTTTACCAGAATAGCGCGGGCACCTTTTGTGGTTGGACGGACAAGCCACCAATAAAACCGCCTTATTTTTAGGACAATTTGTAAAAGTAATTTCATCATAGCGATTCCTTTTCATTTTAGTACTTTTGCAGGTTGGGTGAGTGATGCTCATATTTGTCAAAGAACGAAAAACTCTGTTCGCAGGGTAAAACAAAAACTAAGAAAAATATAGCTTTTGTTGTGTACAATTTTGATAAAACCATGCCTACCTTTTCCTGTTATTTTTATAGCATAGATTTGTATTATATACAAGCCCCTGCACGCTAGATTCAATCTGTTAGTGCAACACTTTGATTAGTTAATGGGGACAGCCACCATTTTTTTGTCTTTTATGTGGTCTAATACTAATATCTACACAAAAACAGGAATGCCGGTTTTTATAGAACTTTTAATCTGTTTTTCTGATACTTGGGATGAAACATCTAAAACTTCTATACCAATCACCTTGCCCTTTCTATCAAGGTCAACGATGACTGAATCTTTCATTTCCACAGTCTTAAAAACCTTTCCTTTGTGGAAATGGATATACATAGCGTCTGCAATTTTGTCGTAATCTATTTTCATATATAGTAAGCGGTTAAAACAATGACATCTTCTCTTGATTTTAAGTATACAACTACGAGTGTCTTGCCGTCAAATGATCTCCTGCACTTTATTTTATCGTTAGGAAGAACTTCTGAAAGATCGGGCTTATTGATAACGGACTTGATATTTTCAATGCTGATTTTTCTTTCCAAAATTCTGTATTGCGCATGATTAGTAAATCTAAATTTCATATCAATATATTACAAAAGTCCAACCTTAAATACAATTTTCAGGGTCAAACTTTTATTGGTGACTCCCGAGTGAGTGTATTACTTTTTCTTCTTATCTTGAAGCAATTTTGTCGTCACCAACAGCGGCGAGCCGAGGAAAATAGATGAGTACGTTCCGAAGAACATTCCGATGAGAAGAATGAGTGAGAAATCTTTTGTTGATGTAGGACCAAAGAAATAGAGGGCAAAGAGCACAAGGATGATGGTGAGCGAG
>JAUSHB010000020.1 GCA_030648955.1 bacterium | reverse complement strand
ACAATAAAAAACACGATATTCATTTTGAGTAAACATTAAGCAGGCAAGCCTTAAAAAAAACCCAACGAGGTTGAACCTTGATATAAAAACAAAAGGGCCTTTCGGCCCTTTTGTTTTTTAATTCTTGAGAATTTAAATTACTTGATGGTAAACGATGCGTTGCTCACATCCCAATTACCCGCCTTATTTTGTTTGTAGTCCCACATGGTAAGATTTCCACTCGCATCTTGTGACACCACCATAATCTTATAGCTTCCTGGTGTTACATTTCTACAATTAGTCAGAGAGAGATCGCATGTTGTTCTCGCATCCCAAAGAATTGAATTATTGGGAGGAAGTTTTGAACCAATCCAACCGATAAGAAGATTGTCGGTAGTTGGATTTCCTTGATTTGTCATACTTGCTTTCATGAGTGCGATACTTACTTGCCCTACTCCTCCTTGCCATGCAACAGAACTCTGTATTCCTTGGGTAAGTGTTTCGCCACCGTTCGGAGAGACGACAAAAACCGATGATGATTGAGTCGCCCCGATTACTGTTGCAACATTTGTACCAGTTGAAACTTTCGACTTTACGATTGATTCTAGTTTTACTTGTAAGTTTTTTACAATTTCAGAAAGGGCCGATACTCGCGCGCGTAAATCATCCATTACATTTGCAGATGAGACAAGCGGAAGAAGCATTATGGATCCAATAAAAAATGCTATGGTTACTTTTTTCATAAAAATATAAACTTTTGCGGGTTAATAATAAAAAACTATTAAATATAATAATTCTTGCTCCCAACGTTGTGTCTCTACATAATACATGAATACTCGAATTTGTCAAGTTTTTTCAAAAGGACTTATTTCTTAAGATCATTTTAAACATAATTCCTTAAAATGCAACCATATGTCCGCCCGTCAGGACTCGAACCTGAAACCGTTCGGATATATTAGTAAATATAAGTGGTTCGTTTTTCTCCAAAAATTATAACTCTGTCCGCCCTCTTGGATTTGAACCAAGGACCGCAGAGGTATAAGCTCTGTGCTCTAACCAACTGAGCTAAGGGCGGACACAATTATAATTTCTCTCAAAAAACTGCCACTTATAAGCCGAATGCTCTAACCATTGAGCCTGCCTACCCGGCAGGCAGGATACGGACGGACACAGGGTTTCAATTTTCCCCCAGTGACACCATTATACACGGCTCCCGCAAAATCAAAACAAAATAACGACCCTTTGGTCGTCATTTTGTTTTTCAAGCCCTTCTGTAACAACACTTTTTGTGTTGTTCGTGATTACCCCCGACCACAGGTCATTGCTCTGATTTTTTCACGGGTAAGCGGACCGACAAATCCTGTCGGGCTTATTCCCGTAGCTGTTTGAAATGTCTGAACTGCTTTGAGGGTGAGATATCCGAAGTAGCCAGTTGCTTCCGTGCTTAAATATCCGCCCAGGATAAGCACGCCTTGCACTTTGGTTACCTCCCCATTAGTGTCCACATCACGCGATCGCAGTCTCATGTTTTGAGTGAGTTCCGTGCAGGAACTCTGTACGAGAGGATCGATATCGGCTGGTGGAACTTGCCCGCCTCCTTGTCCCGGTATCACCGGAGGAAGCGTTGATGGCGGTTTGGTCGTGTTTGCAAGCTGGCCCTGTAAAAGATTGAGTTGCTGAAGTAAAGAATTTATCTGCGCTTGTAGGGCATCTGTGGTTGGGTTTGTGGTAGTGAGTGTCGCCACACATACGCTCCCATTCCATACCTGCCCGGTAGCGCATGTGGTGCTGGTGAGCACACACGAGCTGCCATTCCACGTCTGTCCTGTGGGACAAGTTGTGTTTAGGATTACGCAAGATGCTCCATTTGAAACCTGTCCAATAGGACAAATTATTGGCGTTGTTTCCACCACACACGCTGACCCATTCCATACCTGTCCCATAGCACATGTGGTGCTGGTTACCACACATGCACTCCCATTCCACGTTTGGCCTGCCATACACGTTGTTGATGAGTCTCTCAAATCCACCTTGCTATCTGCGTTAAGGTCGTACTTGATTGCACTCTTAAACGAAGCGAGGTCGGCAAAGTTTACAACCCCATCCCCCGTGAAATCAGTTTTTGCGCACGGAGTCGATGATGCGGTATATTGACCAAAACAGGATTTAAGGAAATTGAGATCAGTATTGTCGGCGGAATCGCGGAGGTCGATGGTAAGATCGGCGTTCATGTCGTAGATAAGCGAGGAGCGGAGCATTGTGTAGTCTGCCGCAGTTACGATCCCATCGCTGTTAAAGTCCGACTTGGCACATAATGGTGAAGTGGTGGTGTATTGATTTAAACATAGTTTGAAGATTTCGAGGTCGGTTTGGTAAGATGCCCCAGCAACCTGCGCTTGCTGTGTTGTTGATAAAGAAGTAATGATTTTATTTAAAGAAGCAGACGCTTCAGCAAGTTTTGCTGACATGTCACTTAGTGTATCTGCTGATGCGATAACAGGGGAAATTAATAAAATGGCAGTCAAAAGAACGCCTGACAATCGTGTTTTGAAAGAGTGATTATGATGACTCATATATGAAAAGACTAGTTATTAATATCAAACTTATTTATTATAGTATACCCCCCCCCGCAAACTAGCAACCCTCGTTATACACATCCATTCTCTATCTACGCCTCCTGCTATCTATCATATAAAAATGCCTATAGACATTTTTATATGATAGATATAATCTGTAATAGCGCCAATAATACTCCCTTCTGCAGAGTCCTAGGGTTAAAAATAGTCGGAATTTAAACACCGAAGTGTTGCTTCATTTTTGTTGCCCCTTCAAAGTTAGTGGCGTGCAGATAGATGATGTATTTCCTCACGCCGAAAATTTCTCCGATAAAGTCGATCTCGTCTTTGCATGGATAGGGCGATGCAAATACCGATTTTTGTATCGGATAGAGCCCGAGTTCTTTTATCTTAAAACTGACTGCGCTTCGCGCTCGTTTTTGGGTCTCGGGAATATCAAACATCACCATATGCCACACTCCATCCCATTTTTTCTGCGGTTTGAGTTTCATGGTCTCAAGGTTATATTCTAAAACTTTTTTCTTTCCCCGTTCGGTAATTTCCACAACATCTTCTCCGTTTCTTTGGTAAACTCGTACCCACTTCTTTTTCTCTAAGCCACGAATTGCTTGACCTACACGATGTCGATCGTACGCGCCCTTGGGCTTAAAAAGCGTGGCGACTTGAGCAAGCCCAGGCAACGCAAAACAAGCAACAATGAACCCGCCGATTGCCAATCCTTTCAAGATTTCTTTCGCAAGTTCGCCCCGTTTGTAGTTTTTCATATTACCTCTATATTATCATACAAAATTGCCTATAGGCAATTTTGTATGATACTCGGGGGATTACCAATAAATAGAAGGTTGGGAATCGTAAATTATCCTGTTGCCAATATTTCTTCCTCCAGTTTTTTCGGCTTGATACCATTCAAAATAAGCAATTTTTCAAATTCGGCACGCTCAAGTGTTTCTTTTTCAATAAGTTCATGCGCGATATCATCAAGTGCTTTGCGATATTCCATGAGAACTTTTTCAGCGCGACGATGTGCTTCATTCATGATTTTCGAAACCTCTTCATCAATCTCTTTCGACATTGATTCTGAATAATCATGCTCATTGAGTCCTCGTCCTACAAGAGTACGCCCACCAATACCCTCAAGCGCCATTGGCCCAAGCTTGTCAGACATCCCGTATTTTGTCACCATATCGCGCGCGAGCGCGGTTGCAACCTGCAAATCATTCGAGGGTCCTGTCGTGAGATCATCAAAAAGCATTTTTTCGGCAACATACCCGCCAAGTGACATAGCAATATCATCCAAAAATTCTTTTTTGGACTGCATTCTCCTTTCCTCAAGGGGAAGTTTGAGGGTGTACCCTGCCGCATGTCCGCGTGAGATAATCGTTATCTTATGAACCGGGTCCGCGTAGTGAAGCACTGATGATACGAGAGCGTGCCCCGCTTCATGGTAGGCAGTAATCTCTTTTTCTTTTTTAGAAAGCAGATGGCTTTTGCGCTCGGGACCGAGCATCACTTTCTCAATCGAGCGGATAAAGTCAAATTGTGAAACTTTCTTGCGATCTTCACGCGCCGCAAGGATTGCTCCTTCGTTCATAAGTGAACTTAAATCCGCCCCAGAGAATCCCGGCGTTCTTTCCGCGATAACGCGAAGGTTTACATCTTCAGCTAGTGGTTTTTTGGTTGCATGGATTTTAAGAATTGCTTCACGATCATCAACATCTGGCAGATCAAGCACCACGCGGCGATCAAAACGGCCGGGACGCAAAAGCGCAGGGTCCAAAACGTCGGGGCGGTTGGTCGCTGCCATGACGATTACTTTTTCGTTTGGTTCAAAACCGTCCATCTCAACAAGGATTTGGTTGAGTGTCTGCTCGCGTTCGTCATTGCCTCCGCCCATGCCACTCCCTCGGACGCGACCAACCGCGTCAATTTCATCCACGAAAATAATAGCCGGTGCCGCTTTCTTCGCCATTTTGAAAAGATCTCGCACGCGTGATGCGCCAACGCCCACAAACATTTCAACAAATTCTGAACCTGAAATAATAAAAAATGGCACCCCCGCTTCTCCCGCAACTGCGCGCGCAAGCAAGGTCTTCCCTGTTCCTGGTGCACCCACAAGCACAACGCCTTTCGGAATCCGCGCCCCGATATCCAAGAATTTCTTTGGGTTCTTAAGAAAATCAACAATTTCCTTGAGTTCCTCTTTTGCTTCTTTTACACCCGCGACATCTTTAAACATTACACGCTGATTTTTATCATTAGGATCTATGATGCGAGCTTTTGATTGTCCAAACGAGAACGCCTGCATCCCGGCACCTTTGACTTGCCGTGACATAAACCAGAAAAAGAAGACAATAAAAATAATAGGGAGAAGGAATGGTGCAAGATTAAGGATCCAATAACCAAGCCCTGATGGATTTTGCGCGACAATACCAGCATCTTTAATTTTTTCTGCGGGAACACCTAGGTCGGAGAGAACGGAAGGCAATGTCCCACTCGGCTCTTTTAGGGATTTCTTCACCACGTCATCTTTGTACGTGGCGGTAATCTTATCTCCTTCAATTTCTACTTTTAAAATTAGCCCGTTGGTAATATCGGTAGCAAGTTGGGAAATAGAGATTTCTTCTATTTTTGCCCGTGATTCAGATATCATTGAGTAAACAGTTGAAAGAATGAGCAGTATAAGAATAACGCTTAAGATATTACTTAAGAATTGTTGCTTACTAGGTAATCCGACACCCTTTTTGGTTCCTTTCTTTTTTGAATCTTTTGGGTTAAAAATATCCATCCCTTTGGCATTTTAGGTTAATAATACGGTGGTTTTGTGTCTCGTTAGGTGATTTCTCGTTAAACTCTCACGGGACAAGCAGAAAGACATTCTATACTAATTTGTAGGAAAAAGAAAATGCCATGATTTGCTTTCACAAATCATGGCATTTCAAACAGCGATGTTACCTATTCTGATTCCTTAACTTTTTTGCATATCCACATCTTTTCTGGCAAACCAAAAAATAATCTTCTTGGTCTTTCTTTTTGCTACTAAATCTTTTATCCAAAGTTCTAATCGCCTCTTCCCTTAAATCCCCGTTTTTACATTTTGGGCAAACCATTCGTACTTCTTTGGGAACAGAATACTTTGCGAGTATACGCATAAAACCCAGCAAAATAAAACCCCCGAATACAATTAATATTCCCCAGAAAATTACAAAATAAATGTAACACCTCGTGGAATTACCGAAGAATACTTCACATGCTTCTGGATACATAAAACCTCCGTAGTCTTTTATTGCAAGGTGAAGGTAGGGAGTTTTGTCAAAATTTCTTTTTGCATTCAACCATAATAAAATTTCGTTGTCAAACGCTTTTGTTACTGATAGGATAGGCAGATGCCGACGTTGATAGAAAATAAAAAAGCATATTTCAATTACGAGATCCTCGAAAAATTCGAGGCGGGTATCGAGTTGCTCGGTCCCGAAGTCAAATCTCTTACCAACAAACGCGGTTCCCTTGAAGGCTCGCACGCTATCGCCCGAGGCGGAGAAGTATTTCTGATAGGAATGAACATTCCTCCCTATCAACCCAAAAATATGCCAAAAGACTACGACCCGCTCCGCAATCGTAGATTACTTCTCACAAAAAAAGAAATTGATGTGCTCGCGGGCGCTGAAGGTGCGAAAGGATTGACAATTGTGCCGATTTCATTGTATACTAAAGGACGCAAAATCAAGGTTTCAATCGGTATCGGACGCGGCAAGAAAAAATATGACAAACGCGAATCGATCAAGAAACGCGACACCGAGCGCGATGTCGCACGAGAAATGCGTGAAAGGTTTTAGAACGTTGACAAATTAGTTATTAGTTTTTAGTTGCTAGTTTTCAGTAACCGCAAAAGTTCAGTGGGATTATTTCTACCAACTACCAACTGCCAACTACAAACTAAATATGGGGATGATCGGCCTAGACAGGGGATCATCTTTGCGATGTGCAAGTCGAGAGCCAACGATCTCGTTAAATCATTGGAACTGCTAAATGCAAAAAATTTAGTTGCAAAAGCAAAAGGAATTGTATCTCCGTATTTCGGAATCAACAACTTTGCTCCGGTTTACGCGTTAGCCTAAGCCGCATCTTACCTGCCGACGTCCGATACGCAGTCTAAGGTGTTATATATTCGGAATAGGAATGTTGTACTTCTCGGCAATGTTTCGACACTAAGAGGATCGGCGAAATGAGATTTTGTTTGTTTTATACTCATCTCGCTTAAAAAAATTAAACCAACTACACTCTGTAGACTCATCGCAAACTATTTCCTGCACGGGGGTTCGATTCCCCCCATCTCCACAAGTCGCACCGCCCAAAGACACCCGTCTTTGGGCGGTTTGCGATTGTGCGAGATGGGGGGAATCGAAAGGCGCAGCGATATTTTTGTTTGCGCAAAGCGCAAGGCAAAAATCGCGAGCCGGGGTCGCGCAAAATTTCCGTCAGGAAATTTATATGTGACCGATTTCCCTTCGTATGTGGGGGAATTGAAAGCCGGAGCGCGACGGCGCGAGGCGGGGTCGCGAACACTTTGTATTTTATGAGCATAGCGAAATAAAATACTTAGTGATTCGTGACCGATGAACCTAGAATCGAAAGGTGGTGGCAGAAAAGTGTACCCGACCCCCTTTCCCCGCCCTTTCCCCAAACAAAAACGCCCTGAAGTGGGCGTTGCGTTTCTGTTTTATCTTATTTCATTATCAATACAAGTCATCAGCTGGCTGGCAGCATGAACCAATCTCCTGCCGTCTTGCGATGAAGGTCCGAGTACGGGATTACGGGCTTGCCATTACAAGCCTCTGGTGCTCGGTGTCGGGTTTCTTCATAGAATCCAAGCGGCGTTAGTGCCTCTATCGGCATTTCCTCCGCCCTTCACTCTCTATGGCTCCCACCCAACCAACCTTCTCCCGGGTCGCGCCACGGTTCGCAGCCAGCATCTGACCTGTTTCCCTTTTAGGGGGAACTCTTTCGATGTTACCTGTTGGAAAAATAGCGGATAATATCACATTTGTCCAGTCGGTTTTTTTATTTCTCTTTATCTTCGTCGAGTTTCCACGGGGGCATATATTCTTTATTGTACTGTTCTTCGTTTATTTTACGATTTTTGTTACGCTCCTTTTCGTCTTTTCTGGTTTCATGCCCGGGCACATAGAACTCTTCCCCGTTTATTCTGACGAAGTCTTCTTGATCGATGAAAGTGCCACAGTCTCAGGAACACTTTGCACCAAGGGGCGGTTCATAAAGTGCTCCATCGGGTGTTCGTTCAAAACTCATACCATAATGATATCTCTAAAGACATCCTTATGCTACACTTGAGCAAGCCCGGTGAAGAGTGGGTTCGACTCGCCAGGTTAAATTTTAAATACAAAGTGGATACTATTATCAATTATTATTAATACAAATATATATATGAACGAAATGCAGACACAGCAGCCGGCACCATCTTCCGGCTCAAACAACAAGACGATTATCATCATTGTCGGTGTAGTAATTGTTCTCGGTTTATTGGGAATGTTCGGGAGAGGATTCTTTGGGAAAAATGCAACGGAACGAGCAATCGAGCGCGCAACTGGTGGCAATGTGGATGTCGATTACAATGGCAATAATACGGCGACATACAAAACTAATGATGGAAGTGTCTCGGTAGGAGAAAATGTTTCTTTGCCAAGCAGCTGGCCTTCTGACGTCTCTATCATGCAGGGTGCAAAGATTAATTACGCAGTGTCTTCCAATCCATCTACAGGCTCAGACGGTGCGGGGGTTATGTACAGTACGACAAAATCGGCAAGTGAAGTAATTGCATATTATAAGACTGAGTTACCAAAACAAGGTTGGGCAATCGGAAATGAGGTAACTATGGCAGGTGCTTCCATGTTATCCGCCACAAAAGGTGAACGCTCCATGAGCGTCTCGGCTGGAGGTGACGCGAGTGGAACATCGGTGACTATTGGTGTCTCCAAATAATTCGTCCGCTGGATTTTTGAGATTTTTCCATCATAACCTTAAATAAAAATCTCTTCATACCAAACAGAAAGCCCCTTGATAGGGGCTTTCTGTTTGGTCTTGTACGATATACAACAACCATCTCTGTTATAAGCCGACGTAGGCGTGTTTTTAAATTTAATTTGGGAAATGTACCAAATCAATGTACGCCGCATCATTTCCAGCAACTCCGCCTTTATCTTTTGAATATTCCCATTTGAATGTGTGAGGTCCTGCAGAAACAGTATACTTTCTAAATATCCAACCCGCATCCAATGGATCTCGTTGTGCATCGTAATACCCCGATGCAGCAACATTACTTTGCTCGACACCATCAATGTAAAACTTGAGAAGATCATCCCCTACTTCCGACGATATGTAATAATAAAACCACATATCTCCTCCAGATGTTGTAATCGTCTTTTGCAAAGTGGACACACCATTATTTCCCAGTGGTGTATACGATCTCGCAGAATATGATCCGAGTTTTTTACGATAGTTTACACTTGTTGTTGACCAAACTTTAGTGGCATCATTTGTCCATGTCGCAGGAATTCCCGATTCAAATGATTCTCCCTTGTCACTGACAGGGGTGAAATTGGGAATCACAATGTCGTCAAGCCAAACCCCATCTCCAGCGGTATTAACACTTGAATCTTTAACGTAAATCCAGTCGAGTGAATGAACACCAGCGGTTATGGCGGAAGTAAACGCGTCTTCTGTCCATGTCGTGCCAGACCCAGATTTTGGATAATTTGCCTGAACGACACCATCGATGAGAAAAATAAATTTGTCGTAATTACCCTCGCTTTCATATCGTCGCCAGAAAGAAACATCTCCAGCTTCAAAATTTGCCAATAGTGTCAGTTGCGAGAAACTATTATTGACTCCACCATTCCCCGATTTTATCGCGTATGTTCCACTATGCTTTTGACTGGTCACAACCGTCCAAGGAGAATTGGGGGCGATGTCAAATGCTCCGGGCATTACCCCATTTTCAAAATCATAAGTGACTGAAGATGGGGGAATTATTTCCTGCGTCGTGGCGTTTGCACTAGTTGATTGCATTGAAATGTTGCCTGCCGCGTCAAATGCAGAGACAGTGTAGGAGTAGGTGGTGGAAGCAAGGAGCTCTTGGTCTGCATAGGTTGTTGCTGAAGTTGTTCCCACTTGGAGACTATCGCGGAAAACACGGTATCCAGAAACACCAACATTGTCTGTTGAAATGCTCCAGGTGAGATTGATCTGTGACGAAGAGGTAGATGTGGCTGAAAGTCCGGTGGGAGTGGTAGGGGCGGTGGTGTCGGGAGGAGGAACGAGTTGTGTCGTTGCAGAGACTACTATTGATTGTGGAGAGGCGTTCCCTACCACATCGATTGCACGCACAGTATAGGAATAGGTGGTGGATGCGGTGAGTCCGATGTTTGTGTACGAGAGTGCTGTGGTTGTGGCAATAGAAATGCTGTTACGGAAGATTTCGTAGTGTGCAACTCCTGATGTGGTTTCTCCGGCTACAGTTGGGTCGGTGGAAGCATTCCAACTCAAGTTAATTTGAGACGAAGAAACTGCAGTTGCGGAAAGGTTGGTGGGAGTGGTAGGAGCGGTGGTGTCGGGGGTTAG
>JAUSHB010000019.1 GCA_030648955.1 bacterium | reverse complement strand
AAAAGGGCCGAAAGGCCCTTTTGTTTTTATATCAAGGTTCAACCTCGTTGGGTTTTTTTTAAGGCTTGCCTGCTTAATGTTTACTCAAAATGAATATCGTGTTTTTTATTGTTCATTCGCTCTTTGATGGCGGGGAATTTTAAAAATTCTGGGTCACTGGATAAGATTGTTTGTGCCTCTCCGCGCGCCGCTTCTACCATTTTTAAATTCTTGATTGCTTCCATGCCGACATCGGTAATTCCCCACTGTTTTCCTCCGGCGAGACTTCCCATCCCACGGAGTGCAAGATCAATCTCGGCAAGTTCAAATCCGTTTTTTGCCGCTACGAGCGCCGAAAGTCGCGGGAGCATTACTTTTGGTTCAGTGCTACTAAAGAGAAAGCAATATGCCTGATGTGTGCTTCGGAGTACGCGTCCGCGTAGTTGGTGAAGTTGGGCAAGGCCAAATCGCTCTGCCCCCTCGATCACGATAATAGTTGCGTTTGGAACATTTACGCCGACCTCGATTACCGATGTCGCAACAAGAATTTGTATCTCGCCTTTTTCAAATTGTTTCATAATGTCCTCGCGCTCGGCGGGCTTCATCTTGCCGTGGAGTACCGCGATGGTGAAATCGGGGAACACATCTCGATCAAGACGCATCGCCTCTTCTTTCACCGATTTGGTGTTGAGCGCGAGCTCCTTTTCTGGGTCAGGTTCATCAATGCGTGGGCAAATAATATATGCCTGTCTTCCAGCGCTGATCTCCTCGCGCATTTTTTTATATACACGATTTTCTTCTCCGCGTGTGACCACTTCTGTAAGGATTGTTTTTCTCCCCGGTGGCATCTCATCAATAAGGGTAAGGTCAAGATCGCCATAGACAGTGAGCGCGAGGGTCCTGGGGATCGGAGTTGCAGTCATGGATAAAAAGTGCGGTACACGCACTTTCGCAGATGTACGCAGATTGAGCGCGGATGTCGCTGATGTAAGGCGTGCGGTATCGTGAACAACACGCTCTATTTGTACTCGTTCTGTTCCAAGATTTGCAAGCAGGGCAACCCTGTAGTCGCTTCCCTTGATGTAACTCCATAATTGTTTCTTTTCTTTCGGTCCAATATATGCAAGCGCTTTTATCTCCAAAATCACCTTTCCGTCTATAACAAAATCCGGCTGGTATATACCAATTTTTTTCTTGTTATATAAAACATCTATCTTTTTTTCTCGCTCAAATAATAGCCTCCTCTTCTTTAGTTCTTCCTCAATCGCTCTTTGGTACACGTATTCTTTATGACCAGGTCCCAGTTCGTTGTGCACAGTAAAAATCACATTTCGTATTGTATACGTCAGGTCTTTATAAAGAAAATCTGATTTTGGTGCGCTGTTATCTGCGTCTATCTGCACTTTCTCCATCTGCGCATATCCGCGAGCAACGAGTTTTGATCGTTGCTGTACTCCGAAGCGGTGCTGTTCATCGATGATCACATAGGCAAGGTTTTGAAATTTTACCGCCTTTTGAATCAGGGCATGGGTGCCGACCAAGATTGGAATTTCGCCATTGGCGACCCACTTCAAAAGTTGTGCGCGTGAAATAGGTGTATGTGAAAGTGGATTTATTTTTGAGGGGAATTTCTTGCAGCCGCTTCCGGTGATGAGCGCCACGGGGATGTTGGCGTACGAAAAATATTTTATGAAGTTCTCAAAATGCTGCTGCGCGAGAATTTCCGTTGGTGCCATAATGGCAACCTGAAGTCGATTAACACTTGTGCTATTTGCTCCTCCTGTTATTACCGCATAAGCCGTTGCCGCCGCGACAGCGGTTTTTCCTGACCCGACATCGCCCTCAAGGAGGCGTGACATTGGATGTTCTTTTTTAAAATCAAGAAGAATCTGTTTAATCGCCCTACTTTGCGCATCGGTCATCTTAAAGGGGAAGCGTTCTAGAAACTCATGTACAAGTTCTTGGTTGACAGTAATGTCAAACGAGGGATTTTTTGCGTACTCGCTTCTTTCTTTTAGGCGTGCAAGTTGGATGAAAAAAACTTCTTCAAACGCAAAACGTTTTCGTGCTCCATCTGCATGGCTTTGTTTTTGTGGCGAATGGATCCAAATAAGCGCTGTTTTGAGCGTTGGCAGATTGTATCTTTTGAGCATTTCGTCCGGGATAGGATCTTCAACGGCATCAAGTACCCCCGACCGTTCCATTTTCATGATCGCGTGGTAGAGCCAATTTGAAGTGATTCCGCGACTTTCCGGATATACAGGATAGAGCGTCTCGCTTGTTCCATCGCCGAAAAGTGGGCCGGTGTTTTGTGGAACTTCCATGATACGTTCAATGCGTGGGTTACTCAAAAAAAGTTCCCCCTTACCTACCTGTCGCACCTTACTTGGCACAGGTAGGCGTTCGGAAACTTTTCCCTCAACACGGACAAGCTCCCCTTCGCTTGTCATTTTTGCGATGTAGGGCTGATGAAACCATATCGCTTTTATACTTCCTGTTTCATCGGCAACCGTTCCTTCCGCCATGGGAATTTTTTTCTTCCACGCCTTTTTTGTTTTGAGGTTGTGAATTTTCCCATAGATTACTGCTTGGTCTCCTTTTTTCAAACTACCTATCGCAGCAACTCGTGCAGTGTCAGTATAACGAGCGGGGAAGTGGTGCAAAAGGTCGTTGACAATATGGAGGCGAAGTTTACCAAGCGCCCGCTTCTGCCCCGGTGTTAACCTGAATATATGCTCGAGGGAAGTTTTTAGGGTTATATTTTTTTCCATCCCGTACGAAATAGACCGCAGACACAAAAAAGTATGCCGCGCACCATGATTTATTTATAAACGATTATATTTAACCCTTGATCATTGTAGGTATCCTCTATGCGCCTGCCCGCACTTATTTAGCAGGCAGGCGGCAAGAGATTTTGTACGAAATCCATACAACAATAATTCAATGTTAACATATAGCACAAAATATAGGTTTTGTGCTAGGATTCAAAAGGATACCTATTTCTGGCCTGGAGATGGAGGTACATATGAATATTCAAGGTAATAATGGGGTATGTAAGCCCATCAAGAAAGGAGATATCGTGTTTCTATCTGTTGTGGAGGATTTGAAAGGGAAACTTTGTTTTCAACACGTGATGTGCGGCGACGACCCCACGTTACCGGGGGAAATGGGCGAAAGAGAGAGTGTCCGCATTTTTTCACCTCACAGAAATGGGATGTATGATTTCTCATTTGGGGATGTGTGGAAAGCAAAGATTTTGAAAGTTCACCGAACGGATATTTTTACACGTGCTGATTATAGGGCTATCTATATTCGCGTTGAGCCACTGGAAAAAATATCTCTTCTCACTAAAACGCTAAACCAAATCGATGAATATTTCAATAAGTAGTTACAGCGAGACAAGGATGTCTCGCTTTTTCATACCTGGTATTCTCGTCGGAGATAGCGCAGAGCCAACTTTCCCGCATCCTGTGATAGCCTCTATGTCTTCGGGCCTTCTTTTTTTGCGAGATGATATTTCATTTTTTCTACGATCTCATTTAGATTCAAAGATGCTTTAACAAGATAGTCAACAGCACCAAGGGCGTATCCTTTTTTTACATCGTCTTCTTGTGATAAATTTGAAAGAACAATTACCGGTATTCCTGCTAGTGCGGGTTCATTCTTAAGCATTTCCAAAACCTGAAACCCGTCTATTCCCGGCATAAGAATATCAAGTACGATCAAGTCCGGGGATACTTCTCTTGCGCGAGAAACACCTTCTTCCCCTCCGATTGCGATTTCAAACTCCAAATTCTCATTTCTACAACCCCTTGCTATAAGATTAGCAAAAAACGTATCATCCTCGATGATAAGAACTTTCTTTTTTTGGTGAGTAGTTTCGGTCATAGAGTTTTGGGTATTTTTTGAGCCAAGCCATTTTATACTTTCACAGTATATCTTATTCTCAAGAAAAACAATATGGAAGTCCTAAGGTACTCTATTTGTTGTATACTTAATTTCAGACAATATAGACATTGAGGAGTCATTATGAACATTTTTGATTTTCTTAACGGCGGTTTACTGGCATTACCATGGTGGGGGATTGTGATTGCGATGTTTATGCTCACTCACATCACCATTGTGGCTGTTACGATATATCTTCACCGACACCAAACACATCGAGCAGTTGAACTTCACCCTTGGGTAAGCCACTTTTTTAGATGCTGGTTATGGCTGACAACGGGGATGATTACTAAAGAGTGGGTTGCGATTCACAGGAAGCATCATGCAAGCGTAGAAACACCCGATGACCCGCACAGTCCAAATCAAAAAGGGATTCGGAAAGTACTTTTTGAGGGAACGGAATTGTATCGAATAGAAGCAAGAAATAAAGGTACACCTCTTAACTATGGTCATGGAACGCCGGATGATTGGCTTGAGCATAATGTGTATATACGGCATTGCAAAAAAGGCATTCTCGCCATGTTTGTGATTGATTTCGTTCTTTTCGGCGTTATCGGGGTTACTGTTTGGGCGGTGCAGATGATATGGATTCCGCTTTTTGCCGCGGGGGTAATAAACGGGTTGGGGCACTGGAAGTGGAAGTTTGGATATCGTAATTTTGATACTCCGGATAATTCACACAATATTATTCCATGGGGAATTTTGATTGGTGGGGAGGAGCTCCACAATAATCATCACGAGAATGGCTCATCGGCAAAATTTTCCAACAAAAAATGGGAATTCGATATCGGGTGGCTCTACATCAAACTCCTTACGTGGATGGGTCTTGCCACAGTAAAAAGAGTGCACACATAAAACCTTATAGTCGCCGCGATATAGTATATATCGCGGTTTCTTTTTGTAGATATTCAAAGTGATAGAAAAAAGTTTCCAAATATGGTAGGTTGTTGGTTACAGGTCGTTTTGTTGTTAGTTTTTATGGAGATGTGGCTCTGTGGGAGAAATACAAACTGCTTTGTATTTCTCGCCTTGTTCCGATTGTTCGGAACAAGGCCGGCAAACACGAAGCCACATGCTATCCTACAATACGAAGTATATTCAAGCGAGTGAGCGAAATGAGAGCAGCAGCTTTCACTTCCGAGCGAGCGCAGAATATATTGTACCCGTTATATATTGGAGATGTGGCTGAGTGGTTGAAAGCGGCACCGTGCTAAGGTGTTAGGGGGGCAACTCCCTCGGAGGTTCGAATCCTCCCATCTCCGTTTTTGCGGAGCCTGCCTGCCGGCAGGCTAAAACGGAGATGGAGCAGGCAAACTGCTTTGCCTGCGTGAGGATTCGAACGGCGGAGCATGTCGCAAGGCGACAGCGAGCCGCGTCCAACAGTACTTAGTGAATGACGAGCTTTGCTCGGAATGAGCTTAGTAACTGTGGGACAATCCGACCACAATTTTTTTGAGATGGGAGGATTCGAAAGACGGAGCCAGAGAAATGCGTAAGCATTTCAGACTGACGAGTCGGGGTCGAGAAATTTTGCGAAGCAAAATATTCGTGACCGAATTCTCAATATTTCGCATCCAGCAGATTGTTAAACTGGAATTTATGAAAAAAGAATTTGGATTGTGGTTTTGGGTACATATACTGTTATTGATACCAGCATATCTTTCACCCCTGCTTATTAATTGGAAGCTAATTATAGTAGGAGCTACCATTTTACAAATTCAATATTGGGTTATTGATGGATGTATCTTAACTCACATGGAGATGGGTAAAGATAAAAACAAGGTTTTTATCTGGTACTATTTACGAAAAATATATCCCAATCTTAACCCCCAAAAAACAAAACTTATCGTCCGAGTCATAGTGCCAATCCTGCTTGTAATAATCGGCTTCATACTACAGGTTAAATTAGGATTTAAACCGCCGACACATTTTTAGAAATTTCAAACTTAAAACCACTTCTAGTATTTTTTTCATACCGCCTATTTTCTGAGCCCCCAGACTTCAATGCCCCACCGTAAACGCAATCACGCGTCTTGCTCCGTTATCCACAAGTACTTTTTTCGCCTCTTCAAGGGTTGCTCCCGTCGTTGTGATGTCATCAATCAAGATAATGTTTTTCCCAAGAATTTTATTTTTATTGTTTATTGAAAAACAGCCCTTAATATTATTCATCCTTGTTTCCCTGTCTTTTATGAGAGCCTGACTCCCTGTGTCTCTTATTCGGTAAAGGACAGATGTTTCTACGGTAAATTTTTTTCCTTGATCTCTAAAAGACAATTCTTCTGCGAGAATTTCGGATTGATTAAATCCCCGCTCTTTCAGTCGTTTTCTTGAAAGGGGGATTGGAATAAGAACTGCTTGCTTAAAATCGTTCATACCCTGTTCATCCTGGATTGTTTTTAGAATTCTCTCATACATAAGCGTGCCGAGTATTTTCCCAATTCGTTTACCTCCTTTGTATTTAAGTGCCCACAATGCCTTTCGTATGATTTTATTTTGATAATCAAACAATGAAATAATATCTCTAAATGCGCCATATGTAGGCGGGGGAATGCTTTGCACACAGATATCGCAGAGTGCGATTCCAGTTGTTTTACATCCCACACATGTTTCTGGGACAAGAAAGTCAAGCACTCGAATGGCGACCGTTTTAAATACCGATTGATTTTCAAATATTTTCATAACATAGATTCACTACGCAATAATTTTTTGTCATTGCAGTAGAAGAGGTTATTGCGCGTGGGGGGTCTGATATAAAAATAGTAAACTTTGTGTATGCTCGGGTATACCAATTTATCCCCCTTCAAGTAATAGGGCTTTTACTTGTCTCTCGTTGCCTGATATAATATCATTAATTCTAATTACGTGTTGCATGTCAAATATCTTCGATAAAATACTAAGTTTTAATGTCGGCGGGCAAGGTAAAAGTGTTGCTGGTATCGACATAGGATCGTCAGCGATAAAGATCGTCCAAATAAAAAAAGACAAAGGGAAAGCCGTACTTGAAAATTATGGGGAGCTTTCTCTGGGTCCCTCTGCGGGACTTGAAGTAGGGCGTGCGACCAATCTACCCCAAGAAAAGATTCTCGGAGCGATTAAAGACCTCCTGCAAGAAACAAAGATTAACGCTACATACGGAGCAATTTCGATTCCCTTGAGTGCTAGCCTTCTTTCTATTATTGAAATGCCTCGTTTGGATAAAAAGAAACTCGAAGCGATGATTCCTCTTGAGGCGAGAAAATACATCCCCGTGCCTATTTCGGAAGTTTTACTTGATTGGTGGGTAATGCCGGAGAGAAATAGCGACCTTGAAGAAACGAATGAGAAATCAGACCAAGGGAACGCGACGGAGGGCAAGAAAACCCTTGAGGTTCTTATTGCTGCGATTCACAACGAGGCAATCAATAAATACCAAGCTCTTAAAACAGGCGCGGGAATTTCGAATGCCCTGTTTGAAGTCGAAATATTCAGTACCATTAGAGCAGTTATAGGACACGACCTTGCTCCCATTATGATTCTCGATATGGGTGCGGGGTCAACCAAGCTTGCAATGATTGAATATGGGGTCATTCGAAATTCTCCCCATATTATCAATATGGGATCGCAGGACATAACGCTGGCTCTTTCAAAGTCACTTGGTATTCCTGTTACTGAAGCGGAGCAACTCAAACGTGAGGTAGGGCTATCCACAAAAATGGTGAATGGAAAAAATGTAAATGATATAATATCACTAGTCCTCGACAATATCTTTGGAGAAGCAAAGCGAGTGTTAATTAATTATCAAAAAAGGTATAATAAAACGGTAAGCAAGATTGTAATGACAGGGGGAGGGGTTCTTCTCAAGGGGTTACCAGCGATTGCGACAAAAAATTTTGAATCAGAAGTTATGTTGGGGGATCCATTTGCAAAAGTTGAAGCCCCTGCATTTCTAGGGAGCACGCTCCGGGAAAATGGTCCAGAATTTGCAGTTGCAATCGGGTTAGCATTGAAAGCAATGAGAGAGGACGAATAAAAAAAGTAATTATGAGCAACGACAATAAAATATCGTTCATTCCCAAAAAATCACTCGCAAAAAGTGACTATACAGGAAAAGCACCCGTGAGTCTTTTTCTCACGTTATCTTTCTCAATTTTTTTAATAGCCTGTGTGACATATGGAGGAGCTTATATGTATGCCCAATCATTGCAGAAAGGGATTGATGTAAAGAAAAAAGAGCTCCAGAACTTGAGAAATGATTTTGACTTGAGTATTGTTGACAAAGCAAAAGATTTGAAAGCACGAATGAAATTTGCGCAAGAACTTGTGCATGGGCACATAGTGCTCTCTTCGTTTTTTGATTTTCTTGAGCAAGCGACACTAAAAAGTGTTGGTTATGCGTCGTTTCAATATTTAAACAAGGATGGGAAACTCGACGCGTCATTATCTGGAATAGCGCCTAATTACGCTTCGCTAGCACTCCAGAGAGATGGTCTTATTCTTGAAACAGGAAATAAAGAACATTTAGCAAATTTTTCGATTGGGGACTATAAGCTGGATGAAAGTGGAAACGTACTTTTTTCCCTCAAAGCATCACTTAATCCTTCTTTATTTTTATACAAGAACGGGTTTAACATAACATCCACAGCGCCTGTTGTAACGCCCGATAACAGCCCGAAAGATTTTTCGGGAAATGCAGGCTTAAAACAAACTCAATAACACACAGATATGTTTAACACAATCTCATCAATTGCACTGCTACTTATTTCGGGAGGAATTGCTTTTATGTTCATAACTCCGAAGTACGATGATATTATAACCTTGCGGAGTAACAGTGCCGAATTGAGTTCTGCGCTTGCGAAAGCAGAAGACATCGGCAATATTTCCAAAGATCTTTCTGACGCAATGAGATCGCTTCCGCGCGAGGGTCTTGAGAAGCTAGAACGCATATTGCCATTGCAATTTGACGATCTTCGTTTCATTAATGATTTGCAAGGAGTGGGGGAACGGAGCGGGCTTAAAATTCAAGGAATAACGACCACGGGGATACCAATAAATGTTTCTGCAGACAATGCAGGGGCTCAGCAACTTACGCCAGGGAGGGTTGCACCAACTGTCGGTGCAACTGCAGAAAGCACAAAATATGTTGCCCACAAGTTTTCTTTTACCGTTGTAGCAAATTACGATCAATTTATAGTATTTCTTAAAGACCTTGAACGAAGTCTTGAATTCATAGATATCGATTCTATATCCCTAACAACTTCAAGCGCTCCAAAAGGAACGAGTGAGGGGTATAATTACCAAGTAGAGCTAACGACATACTCGCTCAAATAATTTTTTATGTAATTTTATGGGGTCTTCAAATACTATTAAAAACGCAGGAATCGGGGTGATTGTGCTCGTTATTATTGTTGGAGCATATGTTTTTTTGGTAGGTGACAAGAAAGAAGAAACATCACTTCTTGTAAAAAATTCTGCCGCATCAGATGTCCAGTCGTCAGTTGAGACGACGTCTCAACTGGCAGAAGTGAGAGAGATTGTTTCGATACTCAATCAGCTTAAAACAATAACGATTGACGACGCAATATTTAAAGACCCTGCCTTTATTTCCCTCACTGATTTTCATCGTGAGATTTCCCCCCAACCAAAAGGACGACCCAATCCTTTTCTTCCCGGGGAGGGAGTACGCGTCATATCGAGTGGTCAATCAGGAAGATAGGAATCACACAGGGGGGAATTATAATTGACAGCGAGGGAAAAATGGAAATTTATTTTAATTTTAACCGAGCGAACCAATTATATGGAAATATAATAAAAGCCTCAGCAGCTTCCGAAGTTTCAAAAGCTTTCGAAGCTTAAACGCTCATGAAACTTTACCAATGACTTTTCTTGAACATTTAGCAGAAGCGGGAGTTATCAAGAAGGAAGATATACTTTCGATTAATAAAGAATCTCACACTACCGGGGAAAGCCTCGACAGTGTTTTGGTCCGTAGCGGGGTAGATCCGAAAGATATTCTTAAGATAAAAGGGGACTATTTTAAACTTCCGACACGTCGTCTCAGTAATGATGGACCCGCATTCGAGATTCTTAAATATATACCGGAAGAATCTGCAACATATTACAAATTTGTACCCCTAGGGATTACCGATGGTGTGCTTGAAGTTGGTGTTGTCGATCCCGACAATATTGCCGCAAAAGACGCTTTGCAATTCATTTCTGCACGCGTGAATAAGCCCTTCAAGATATTCCTCATTCTTGGTGATGATTTTGATAAAGTTATTAAAAACTATCGTGGATTAACAGGAGAAGTGACTCGAGCACTTTCTGAACTCGAAACCGAAATCAAGGATGTTGGCAATAAAGATGTCATCAAGCAAGCGCAAGAAGAAAAAAAAGAGGCGGAACATGTAAAAGAAAGCGCGAAAATTGTAGAAGATGCTCCTGTTACAAAAATCGTGGCGGTTATTTTGAGGCATGCAACCGAAGGAAACGCTTCTGATGTCCACATCGAACACATGGGGGATCGCGTCCGAGCGCGATTTCGTGTTGACGGCGTTCTCTACACAAGTCTACTCCTTCCTGTTGGCGTTCACAGCGCGGTGGTCGCGCGCATCAAGATTCTTGCGAACTTGAAGCTCGATGAAAAACGAAAACCCCAAGACGGACGATTTTCGGCTCGCATTGAAGGCAGACAGATTGATTTTCGTGTTTCAACATTCCCCGCATTTTATGGAGAGAAAGTGGTGATGCGTATCCTTGATACAGAGCGAGGGGTAAAGCCCTTGGATCAAATTGGGATGCGTGCCGACCATCTCGCACTCATTCGAGAGGCAATTGATAAACCACACGGGATCATTCTCATTACCGGCCCAACAGGGTCAGGAAAAAGCACCACACTGTATTCCATGGTAAACGAACTTGATCGCGAAGAAAATAACGTGGTAAGCCTCGAAGATCCCGTTGAGTATAATATTGGTGGAATGAGTCAATCTCAAGTTAGACCAGAGATTGATTACACATTTGCCAATGGACTTCGCTCGATACTTCGTCAGGATCCTGACATCATCATGGTCGGAGAAATTAGAGACAAAGAAACGGCGCAGCTTGCAATCCAAGCCGCTCTTACTGGTCACTTGGTACTTTCAACGCTTCACACTAATAGCGCTATTGGAGCGATACCACGTCTTGTTGATATGGGGGTAGATCCTTATCTAATCGCTCCTACGGTAATTTTATCAATGGCACAGCGTTTGGTGAGAATGCTCTGTCCAGATTCGAAAAAGCCGCTTCCCATGGAAGGAGGGCTTAAAATGATAGTTGAAAAACAGTTCGCAGATCTTCCGGACTCATTCAAAAAAAACATAGTCGGGAAAACATTTTACGAAGCTATTCCATCGCCGACCTGCCCTGGTGGAACGCGTGGCAGAATCGCAGTGTTTGAGGTGCTTAAGGTAGATCGGGAAATAGAAAATGTAATATTAAAAAATCCCGTAGAACCGGATATTTGGAAAGTTGCAAGAAGAAATGGTATGACCACTATGCGTGAAGATGCTACACTCAAAGCGCTTGACGGCATTATTCCGTTTGAGGAAGTAAATAAAGTATAGTATTATTAGAGGTAGTATACATAAAAAATTAATACACCATGACCGACAACCTTAGAAAAAGAGTACTCATCGTTGATGATGATAAATTTCTTCTTGATATGTACACCACAAAATTTAATGAGAATAATTTCGACGTCGTTGCGGCGCTCGGAAGCCTTGAAGCTCTTGTTAAAATTAGAGAAGGGATAAATCCAGACATTGCTCTTCTTGATGTAGTTATGCCAGCAATGGACGGTTTCGAGCTTCTTGAAACAATTAAGCGAGAAAAGCTTGCACCGAACGCAAAAGTTATTATTTTATCAAACTTAGGTCAGCAGTCGGATATTGACAAAGGAAATGCGCTCGGAGCCGATGGATATATCGTAAAAGCAAACGCGACTCCATCGGAAGTTGTGGAAAAGGTCAAGGAAATCATTGCCCGCTGATTTTTTAATAGTCTTCATTTGTTATGCAAAATTATAAAAAAGAACTTGATAATCTCATATCCATTGTAGTTAAGGAGGGCGCATCAGACCTCCATCTTTCTGCAAATCACTATCCCGCTGTTCGTGTAATGGGGAATTTAATACCACTCGTCAACACCGTAATCCTTTCCGCTGAAGATACGCTCAATCTCGCGCACGAGCTCATGGGTGACAATAATTTTAAAAAATTTATTGAAACAAAAGAATCAGATTTTTCATACGAAGTTGAAAAAATTGTTCGATTCAGAGGAAACGCCTTCTTCCAAAAAGGAGCGGCAGGGGTAGCATTGCGTGTCATTCCAAGTAATATCAAAACAATTAATGAATTAAGCCTTCCTCCGATTCTCGAATCATTCACACGGAAAAAACAGGGATTTTTCTTGGTAGTTGGTCCTGTTGGACAAGGCAAATCAACGACACTCGCATCCATGATTAACCTTATCAATAGCGAACGGGCAGAGCACATTGTCACCATCGAAGATCCAATCGAGTACATTTACAAGGAAGATCGTTCCATTATCGACCAGCGAGAAGTTCGTCTTGATACGAGCGATTTTCATACTGCTCTCACGTCAGCGTTTCGTCAGGATGTAGATGTTATCATGATCGGAGAAATGCGTGACCCCAAAACGATTTCTACTGCGGTTACCGCTGCTGAAACGGGACATTTGGTACTTTCAACGCTCCACACCAATAATGCCGCACAAACCATTGACCGCATCATTGACTCGTTCCCCGCTGAACAGCAAGGACAAATCAGAATCCAACTTGCAGGAAGTCTCATTGCAATTTTCTCTCAACGACTAGTCCCGAGAATTTCCGGAGGACAAGTTCCTGCGTATGAGCTTCTTATCAACAACAATGCCGTTTCAAGTCTTGTTCGAGAGGGGAGAACTCACGAGATTAATGTTATTATTGAAACGGGGTTACGCGAGGGAATGATTGACATGAACCGTTCGCTTTCCGACTTGGTGAGAAGGGGCGAGATTACACCCGATAATGCGTATCTGCATTCGTTTAATCCGAAAGGACTGGAGAAACTATTGTAAAAATCAAAGTTTAAAATGACAGATAAAAATGTAAAAATGTCGAGGAATATTGAATTAGATTTCTATAAATTTTTTAATTTACCATTGTAATTTTGCATTTTGATATTTACATTTTAATTTTAGCGAAGCGCCATGCTATTTTCATATAAAGCAATAACAAAAAGCGGGGAAGAGAGAACTGGCAACATTGATGCGGTCAATGAAGATGTCGCCATTAGTTCGCTCCAGCGTCGCGACTTAGTGATTGTCTCCATACATTCAGCGGACAAGATACCTATTTTTGAACGCGACATTTCTTTTTTGAATCGTATTTCGAACAAAGACGTCGTTATTCTCTCGCGTCAGATTGCGACACTTTTTGAATCTCAAGTGTCCGCCTTGCGGTCGTTCAAGCTTCTCTCTGTCGAATTGGAGAATCCCCTGATGAGGAAAAAACTTTCTGAAATTGGAGATGACCTCCAGAGCGGAATGTCGATATCACAGGCGCTCAATAA
>JAUSHB010000018.1 GCA_030648955.1 bacterium | reverse complement strand
CAAACAAGAAAAAGCTAACTATGAATATGAGCAGAAGATAGTTGCTAAAATAAAAAATAGCTTGACTTTTATCGGAGTAAAAATCAAAATCTAAAAAAACATCCTTAGAAAGAGCAAGCCCATTCACATACCCCCCGGCACTAGCAACATCCACTATTTGTGTATAATCAACAGCTTCTCCACCCCTTGTGAATGTATTTTGAATAGAGTCCTTGCTTACAGTCCCTAAGCTTATAAGGGGAAGTACGAAGTAGAGAGAAAGTAGCAAAAAAAGCAAACCTGCTGTAAAAATTCTTACAATACCTTGATAGTTCAAAACTTTTTTGTAGTGATATACTACGTATACAACCAACACAAAAGTGTTTACAATAAACGTGAAGGGATGAAGCAAAGATAAGTTTAATAATAGAATGATGTATATAAGATATTTAAATCTTTGTGTTGCTAAGAACGACTTTAAGCATACCAATGCAAGTGGTAACGCAGAAGCAGACAAAATAAGCCCGATTTTAGAGTAGTTACCAAGAAAGGCCGGGTTTATAAGAAACACCAAGGCACCGACCATTGCGGGATATTTTGGTACATTTAAAAATCTTTTCAAAAATGTATATATACTGATACCACAAAATATAAGAACGAACGCAATATAAAAATACCCTGTAAGTAACGCGCTGTTGGTAAGCCAGAAAAAAAGCAATGTTTCAGATTTAGAAAATAATCTTAAAATACCGTCCAGCGAGAGAGCACTGGTATTATCAGACCAAAGGAAAAAGTGTCGGAGTAAATAGTCAATTCCGTTGAGCGGTAATACAAAATCTGCATTGCTAATAAATAGTTGTTTCATGCTTATTTATGAATTTATCCCCTTAGGAATACGTGTAAACATTTCTCCTAAAATCAATCATTCGTAAAAATGATTGATAAAATTCTGCATATCAAAATAGGAAACATTTTTTATATCAAAAAAATATTTTATTCCAATTGATTTAAAAAGTTCACTATTTTTATTATCATAGCTAATTGGCAAAAAAGATGCACCAGTTAGGTGTGCAACGAGTTGCCCATGAAATTGAGGAGAAATCATAGCTATATTCTTATGGTGATAACTGAAGAGAAACAACAAAGCTACGGGATTATAATGAAAATCCACCACAGTAATATTTTTATATTTCTTTGAAACATCCAGGAAAAAATTATAGCCCTCCTTATCAACTATTTTAGCCTCAAACAGGGCCATAATGATTTTTTTATCTGTATTTTTTTCAATAAATTTTTGAATCTCTTCCTTAAAGCTTGCATACTTATCCCCAGAAAATCTTCTGGTAGTGATGAAGATGGTTTTCTCAGAAATATCTACTTCTTTTTTTAATTCATCCACGTCACTCGTGTATAACTTCTCATCTAATTCGTGGAAATTAAAGACGATATCGTTGTCTATGAAAATATTTCTTGATACTCTGCTAAAATTTCTAAATGTTTCATTGTCTCTCGCAATGATGATATCGCTGGAAAATCCGGCTAACCACCCTGCGAACCTACCAAGTTTTGTGGTTGATAGATAATAACCAACTCCGATCAAGTATATTTTTTTCCTGAGAAAGTATTTTGCGAAAAATAATATTAGACTTAATAGCGCGATATTTTTGTTAAAATCAAGCCCCCACAACCCACCACCGCCAATGATTATATTTTTGCACTTAAAAACCTCTTTTAGCATATCCAGTGGAGTTGCTGGTATTTTTTTATATCCAAAATCATGGTGATAGTGTGAATATATTTCCGGAGAAGTATAATAAAAAGATATATCTTTTACCCCGTTATTTTTTAACAGATTTAGGATAACCTCAAGAAGTAACTCGTCTCCAAAATTTAACCCTCCATAATATCCTATGATGAAGGATTTTTCGAGGTTAGTCTTTAAGAAAAAATTAATTATGTTCATGAATATCTATAAAAAATAATATTAACAGTGCAAAAAAGAAGATCCTAGAAAGTGAACTATTCACGCAATCTTGTAATCACATATCCAAACCCCCCAAATCCAAACTTAAACAAGCTATAAAAAATAAAACCCGCGCCCAGCATCGGATGACGAACAAACTTCGCCCAGTTTTTAAAGTACACACCACGTCCAAAGCTTAATTGCTCCTTTGCTTCTTCGCTGTTTTCTTTTTTATAGTTCACAAAATCCTTTCCATAGTGATAATATTTCATCATGTGTTTCCAGAAATTTGTCGGTTCGCCGAGGTGGAGCGCTTCTGCGTCAATGAAACCCGTTTTGAAACCGCCACGATTGAGTTTATTTTGGAAATCGTAGTCCTCTCCTGCGGTAATAGCCGAATTAAACCCGCCAATTTTTTCATAAACATCTTTGCGAACAAAACGAGCTGACGAATGTGTTATGTCATATTTATACATGTCGACTTCAAACTTTCGAATCTTTGCGATCCAGCTCACACGCACATCGGGGGAATTATGAACGACAATTGCTTCGTAACCGTCCCCTGCTTTTCTCACACACTGCTCAACCACTTGAGGGTCAAGCACAAAATCAGAATCCACCTTGTAGACATATTCTCCAGTAGCTTGAGATACTCCATAATTAACTTGCGCACTACGCTCCGGACCTTGATTGTAAACTTTATCAGTGTATTTCTTTGCAATCGCTTTCGTATTGTCTGTTGAATTATTATCGACAACAATAATCTCAATGTTTTTATAGGTCTGGTTTTTGATAGACGAAAGACACGCCTCGAGAAATTGAGAAGAATTTTTTGTGGGGATAATGACTGATACGAGCGAGTCTTTCATTATTTTTTTATTGTTGCAATTATCATGAACGCCGCATGATTCTTAAAAATATTCCCGACACTCGCAGGAAGTGGGTAAAACCCCGATCCAAAGTGATTTAGCTTAGACAGTCCAAATTGTTCTTGCCACTCAAACAACCAGCGTGGTGTATAAATACACTTATGTGTCCAACTTGAAATTTCTGTTTTTTCTGCTCGATGAACAGCAACAGGATTCCCTATACCTAATGTCACCTTTGAACTGTTGGTGAGATCAAATGGAGCCCAACCAAAAAATAGTGCGAAAATATTATGCCAACTTGCAAGATTATTTGTACTGGTTACCAAGACACCACCCTTTCTGAGTACTCGAGATGCTTCACCTAAAAAATGATCAACGTCCGATAGGTGCTCGATTACCTGATTTGAAACAACACAATCAAGTGACCCGTCTTTGAACGGCCATATATCTTGATCTGCTTTTAAGGAGAAGCACTTGATTCCCCTTTTTTCTGCTTCATCGCTTTTCTCTTTTACAACCTCTATTCCATATATTTTTTTCGCACCAGCCGCTTTTGCATAGTTAAGTGTGAGCACACCATCCCAGCACCCAACATCTAAAAGTGACTCAAAGGGACCAAATCTCCTCAGGGTTTCTGAAACAAGTTCGTCATTCATCAGCCTCGCATTTGTATATATTTGGGCTAAATATTTTTTCATATTTATTTTTTTATTATTTCTAAAAAATTCTGATATTGCTTTTCAAACGTAATGGTTTTTGACCACTCCCATGCGTTTTGGCGCATGGTTTCATGCGCTTCCTTTTCTTCAAGCATTTTCATGATCGCCTCGGCAAGAGCTTGGGGAGTATTCTCTTTTGTATGGAGTCCCGTCACGCCATCACGCACGCAATCGCGCAGACCATCCACATCATATACCACCGCCGGAGTGCCTTGGCTATTTGCCTCGGTAACGACAAGTCCCCACCCTTCTTTGAGGGAAGCAACTGCAAGAACATGCGCTTCTTGCATCAGTCGAATTTTTTCTTGACGCGAAACTTTTCCCAAAACTTCAATGTCATCTTTGTAGTTACTGTTTGCAATTTCTCGTAATACCTTTTTTCCATACTTCCCCGCCATGTCGCCCGCAATCACGAGTTTCACCTCGGGGGTATGAGCCTTTATAATCTCAAATCCACGGACAATATCAAGGGTGCGCTTCATGGGACGAACAGCTCCGAGCGAAAGAACTGTTGGTATTGCAGTCTTTTTTATACTCTCGAGACGTTCCACAGGCTTTATATCTATCCCCTCGCTTATAATTGAAATGTTCTCTTTCTTGAAACCATAGCGCGCGAGATCGCGCTTGGTACTTTCTGAAATAGTGATCACGCGTTCTTTGGAGAGTAGTCTCAAATAGAAAGGTTCAATACAATAGCCCGCGAGCGAAAGCGGAAAAAATATTTGATAAAACCATATCTCCCGCGCGAGCTGATGAAAAAAGAGCGCGCGCTTCCCTTGTACGTACCACGGGGTAAAAAATGGGATGGTATTTATTTCTTCAACAACAAGATCATGCACACCCTTTAAATGTACGCGGTAGTAGCGAAATGCATGCCAATAGACACTTGCTCTCCCACCGACACGAATGACTCGATAGCCGTTTACCATATCTTCCCCGCTCGCGCCAGCATAGCCGGAGGTGAGGAGCGTCGCCTCATGTCCATCCTTTACGAGTCGTGAGAGTATGGCATCGGTCACCACTTCTGCTCCCCCCGCCAGCGGATGGCGTTTATCTTTCCAACTGAACCATAGAATTTTCATATTTATTTTTTGTGATCCCTGCGCACAATATAAAGCGGTCTATTCTGTGTCTCGGTATGAATATGGCCGATGTAGTATGCGAGAAGTCCAAGCGAAACAAGGACAATTCCTACAAGGAAAAGAGTGATGTCAGCAAGGATGGCGGGCCCGGAAAAGTTGAAATTCAATGAAACTATATAGCGGTCAACAAACATGACTGTTCCGAGAATACTGGAGAGAATCATGATGACTACGCCAATATATCCTGCGAGGCGGAGCGGCAGGAGACTATGGGAAATGACACTTTCGGTGGCCAGTCGCATCAGTTTCAAAAAACCATACGATGCTTCACCAACGAGACGCTCCGGAGCATCAAAGTAAACGGGCACACGGCGAAAGCCCAGCCAGTCAATGAGTCCGCGCGTCATGCGACTGTGCTCCGTAAGGCGATTGAACTCAAGAACAACACTGCGATCGAGCAGGCGAAAATCTGTTGCACGTGGCAGTATCTCGGTCTCAGACATGAGCCGTATGATCTTGTAATAGAGCGCGGAACCCATTTTTTTTATGAATGAGTCGCTTGCATTATTATTACGTACGCCAAAAACGATTTCGGCACCCTCTTCCCATAGTCGAATGAATTTTGGAATAAGTGCTGGCGGGTGCTGGAGATCGGCATCAATACAGATAATCGCATCACCCAGTGCGTGATGAAAGCCGGCTGTTGTGGCGGCCTCTTTGCCAAAGTTACGAGAAAATTCGATCAAGCGCACAGACGAATCGCTTTGCGCAAGCGACTTGACTGCTTCACGCGAAGCATCTTTGCTTCCATCGTCAATAAAAATTATTTCGTAAAAATATGGAAGTGCGGCAAACACTCGCACAAGCTCCGCATACACTAGGGGGATATTCGCCTCTTCGTCGTGAACAGGAATGATGATTGATATTTTTTTATCTATTTTTCTCATAATGTTTTCTAAATGCTTTTTTTAAAAAAATGAAGTGATGACGCGAGGAGCACAAGCGTGAATGCCGTACTTGCGGCAAAATCAAACACGATGGTCCCGGGAGTGCTGTGATTTGTGGCGATGAGTACAAAAACAGCAATGAATCCTACCACAGATACCGGAATAAGCGCCCTGGAACGCAAGGCGAGGAGGTAGGTTACAAACAAACTAAGGAAAGAGACGAGGAGTGAAGAGAGTGAAAAAAGAGGAAGAAGGTACGCGAGGGGGGCATATTTTGCTCCAATAAGAAGGGTGATGATCTGTGCAGGGAAAAGCGCAAATATGAGAAACGCTCCCCCGCCGAGAACACCTACATAGAGAAATCCCTTTTTTAGGATTGTGCGATTTTGCTCTGCCGTATTGTGTATCTTTATAGAAGAAAGGAGTACCGCACCGACCGAAGCAGTGCCAAAAAAAATGATCCTTGCAATGGTTGCAACGCCACTATACATTCCTGCGACTTCGGGACTAAAAAGGCGTTTGATCACCAGAACATCAGCAGAATAGAGAAATGTTACCAGCCCCAGGGAGAGCAAAATAAGGATACCGTAAGAGATTTCTTTTTTGATGGCATATACCATCTGCTTAAAAGAAACAAGAGAAAGTGCGAATCCTTTGGATCTCGATCGCATGTATAAAATTGCGATGAAAGATGCGATAGCAAGAGCCCCTATGGCACCAAAAACGCCCATCCCGAGAACAACCAAAAGGATTGCGAGAGCGAGTTTGCCTCCCGCAGAGATGGCTTGCGATAACGATAATGCCATAAACTCACTTTTCCCCTGGAGGTACGCTCCATAAAAAGTAGCAGGCACGGTCAACAGGAGAGCCACTGCAAATACAGAAAAACTCCACGACGTTTCAAAAGCAAAAAATCGTGAAATGGCGGGGCTTGCAATAACGAGAAAAAAAACAAAAGGAAGCTGTACGGCGAGCGCGGCGGTGTAGAGGCCGGGAATGGAAGCGGCGTTGGATATAAGAGCTCTTTCTCCGGGAAGACCGTCGTGCTCGCTGTTTGACGCAATGTGGAGCACGATCCGATTAAACACCGTCATCACAACTCCCGAGAGGAAAACGAGTGAAAAAATTGTTTGCACTTCACCGAATTCTTCGACCGTCAAGAGCCGGCTCATGATCGGATGATAGAGGTAATTTAAAAAAGCTATCACGATCGAACCCAGAAAAAAAATAACGTTATTTTTAAGAAACGTATCTTCTCGGACCAGTGCTATAGATTTTTTAATCATCTTATTAATTTTGTGTTTTGCGGGGACTACCGTGACGCAAATTCTATGCAAGCAAAAAAGCCCCAATAAGCTAAATATTTTATCACGCTTGGGCGCTTATGTCAAAAATAAATTGCGATTGCGGTATGGTGTTTTACAAAAAAAGAACGCCTAAAATATAAAATACAAAGGACTTTCCTTTGTATTTGCCTTTGTGTTTGCTCCAAATTTGATTTGCATCAGAATTGACCTCGCCCACGAAGCAGACAGTTCTCTGCCTGAAATGAAATCCGCATTTGCAATACATACCATGTGATGTACTATTAAAGAAGTTTTTATTAGCAACTGTGTAAATTTATAAATTATGGTAAAAGTATTTAAATGCAAAGACGCTGGAATTGATTGTGATCAAGAATTTAAAGGAGAAACGAACGAAGAAGTTATGGTAAAAACCAAAGAACATGCGGCACTAGCACACAATGTGCAAACCATGTCTGAAGAAATGGAATCAAAGTGTATTTCTCTGATTTCAGATAGCGCATAAAAATTACAGGAACAAAGAAACATGTTGATGGTTTTTATGTCGTTTTAATCCTTGAACACTCTAGGGCTAATTTAATTCTAAAAACATGACAGAAATTGACCCCATGCGGATACTCTCGTCGATTCCGCAAGGTGTTGCGGTATTCAACACGGAAGGAAAAACAACCTATGTTAATCCCTATACCATATTTCTCATTGGTATATTAAGTGTTGAGGCCTTAGGTCAACCAATCGATGGTTTATTTAACCTTGTCTTAGAAAATGGAGAGGAGTTTGCAGAAGGTGAGATTTATAAAACTGTAATTGAGGGCAAGAAACCTTTTTTGCCTGCTCATAAAAAACAAATCGTATATCTTTTTACGGCTTCAAAAAAACGCCGGTTCCCCGTATTATTTGTTGTAACTCCTATTATAGAAAAAGGTGGCGAACTAACAGGGGGTATTGTTACATTCAGAGATATTACTACGGAAGAACACGAGCGTATGGCACTCATAAAAGCTAAGGCTGATTTAGGTGAACTCAATGGAAATCTACTAAAACAACAAGGAGAACTAAAAGAAAAGAATACGGAACTTGAAAAACTCAATGCATTCATGATTGGTCGTGAGTTGGCAATGATCAACCTCAAAGAAGAAATAAAAGAACTTAAGAAAAAAATAGTGTAGATTTTTATTGGCTTTTTTAAAACAAATCTAGACTTTCCCTAATAACCATACACGGACTTTGTTGCGCGCTTTTTAATGTTGTGGAAGTTTTGTCATCAAGCTTTTGAATGTTTGATAACTATCTCGTCGTTCGCCTTTGTAGCTAATGAGACCGAAGTCATACCCGATTCGCTTGAAATTTTTTAGCGTAAACCAAAAAATGCCGTCCGTAGCAGAGCGCTCATTAAATGCCGTCGTAAGCATGGTTGCTACGTTCTTTTGATTGTCGGTTCCAAATTCATTAAACCAAATCGGTTTAGTTGCATCGCCATGCGAAGCCATATGTGTGCGAAGATCGGCGACAACTTCTTTGAATTTTCCTATGCGTCCATAGGGATGAAACGCGACCACATCAAAACATTTCCCTGCACCAAGCGCATAGAGTCGATCAAGAAAATCTCTATAAGGATAACCGTCTGGAGAAAGTCCGCCGAGCACAATCACTGCGTTTGGATCCTCTGCATGAATGGCGGCATTTGCTCGCGCCAACATAAGCGCGTAATTTTCAATATTTTCCCCTGGATCTGCCTTATTGGTGAGCCATCCGTAGCCAGGCAAATTTGGTTCATTGAAAATTTCCCAGTATCGTATGCCGTAACCGTTCTTCCAAGAAAATTGCTTCGCTGCATCCCCTCCCGCCTTGTATCGCCTCACTATGCTTTTTACAAATTGCGCATAGTCGTCTGCGGCGACGTTCCAATGTAAATTCGCGGTGCCGATTCGTTCTGGAAAATAATGAAGTACTGCAAGCGCCTGCGTGTTGCTCTTTGCCAGTCCGGATGCAAAACGATCATATGCATCCCATCGATAAAGCTTGCTATCGCGTGCGATTACACTCCATGGAAATTCAGCGCGCACCCAAGGAACCTTAAGGTCAGCGATGGCAACAAGAAGATCGGGGTCATCAACGCCGACCACACTCAAGCCGACAGCATCGCGCGCAATATCTCCTTTCGTTGGCATACATGCGTCGACAACTTTTTTTATATCATTCGCCGAAACATCAATGGGTTTCGTAGATGTTGACACGGTAGACGAAGGGGGCGTGGTGGTCTGAACAATGGACGTATTCGAAACAGGACGATGCCCTAATTTAGAGAATATAAAAATAACTATTCCGACAATAACAATGTATTTTACGATACGAACTATGCGCATAATTCTTACCTATTTCTTATAATTAACGTGACAAAAACATTACTTTCATAAGTTCTTCATGCTAATAGAAGTATAGTAGCATAAGTCAAGCTCAATATATTTAATAACTAACCAACTACTACTATGCTTTCTTGGTCACTTACATTTTTTGTACTCGCGATTATTGCCGCTTTATTCGGCTTTGGTGGTATCGCAGTCGCGGCGACAGGTATTGCAAAATTTCTGTTTTTTGTGTTTGTTGTATTATTTATTCTTTCTTTTTTCTTTAACACCGCAAAGAGGGTGGACAGTATGCTGGAAAGGAATATCTAAAAAATTAGCAGTTTACTCGCTTGTTTAAACACCAATCTGAAGGTTCCTCGGGGCTTGCCCCGAGGAACCTTTATTTTGGTGCGAGTACGGGGAATCTTCCGCGACTCTCGGCTCGTCGCCACTCGCCTCGGTCTGGACACCAGCTCGTCTGTTTTTTGATAAAAAACATGACTCCGCTGTTCGATTCCCCACGGAAGTGCCGTAGGGCACTTCCTGCCCTCGCACTGGCCAACAAAAAACTGCTCTTTTAAGCAGTTTTTTGTTGATTGCCAATGCGGGTACGGAGAATCGAACTCCGATCTGCTGCTTGGGAAGCAGCCATTCTACCACTAAACTATACCCGCATGATTTAAATTACTGCCCTCCAAATAACCGCAAAAATTTATGCCACAATCCTCTGATGCCCGATTCATTTTGTGTCGATGTCCCTTCGGGAAAAGTTGGGTCCACCACGACTACAACGCTTTCTCCCTGCTTGGCGACATTAAATCGACTTCTTATTTCCTCTTCTAATCCGCGTTCAGTCTTCAGATTTAAAATTTTTGCTTCTAGTTCCAATTTGCGAGTTTTAAGATCTGATAATTCTTTTTCGAGACGATTTTTTTGTTCGCGGGCTAAAGATGCTTTTTCGTAAATATTCCATGTACTGTTGAGCGTTACCAAAAGAAGCACCGCAAGTAAAATAAATGTGGGTCGCGAATACAAGATTTGATGAAATTTTTTCTGTTCCTGAAGCATTACCGTAAAAGATTGACGCTATGGTAAAACAAAGTCCTCAAGTAAATTTACCATAGGGATAATTGAATTGTAACGTATTGGGGATAATTTTTAAAGATTCAAGCAGCACGCGGACAAACGCACCTGCCTGCCCTGCCTGCCGCCTGCCTGCCGGTAGGCAGGGCAGGCAGGGACTATACGACGACCACCGCAGAAATGATTTGCCATTTTTGCTTGAGTATCACATTCAATTTTTCTCTTATCATACGATATATCGTATATTAAGGAAAAATTGCCCTTACCCCCTTGTTTCACTTTCAACTTCCCACTTTTTACTTTTTACATTCTCCGTGCTATAGTACTCCCATGTTATTTCAGAAAAAGTTCCAAAAACGCATACGAATATTCTGGACTGTTATTTCTTTGATGGTGATCGTGAGTATGGTGCTCCTCTATTCCGCTCCTGCGTTTTTCTAGACCTACATAAGCTTACGGATTAGCACCAACCAAATGCCTAGGCATTTGGTTGGTGCTAATACTGATTAATGCCCCACATGAGACCAATGGCATGGTAAAAATTTGAGACAGCTTCTCGTTCTCAACTAGTCCTTATCCCCCTTCATCATTTTAAGGAATACATCGTGCGGGATATTAACTTTTCCGTGCTCGCGCATCTTCTTTTTTCCTTTCTTTTGTTTCTCTCGAAGTTTCATTTTTCGAGTTATATCGCCTCCATAGAGATACCCAGTAACGTCTTTTTTCATCGCCGAGAGCGTTCGTGAGGAAATAATGCGTCCGAGCGCCTTCCCTTGGATTTTGACGACGAACATCTGGCGAGGCAGTACTTCATACAGTTTCTCAACAGCTCGCTCTGTTTCCTGTTCTACTTTTCGTCTGGATACAACACGGGAAAATGCAGGTACCACTTCGTCTGCAACCAAGATATCAAGCCGTACCACATCAGCTTCGCGCGAACCACCAAGCTCATATGAAAGCGACGCGTACCCTGATGACACACGCTTGAGATCATCGAAAAAATTCCTCATGAGCTCGCGCAAGGGCATCTGAAATCCGATTGCGGTGCGATCGTCGCCGAATAGTTCCGACTCGCCCACTTCAGCTTCGTGTTCAAAAAGTATTTGCATAATCGCGCCAACACATCGAGGCGGAGTGATTATTTTCCCCGTCACCCATGTTTCATAAATTTTCTTTATTGCCCCATCGTCAGGAAAAAGTACTGGCGTATATACCATTTCTTTTTTGCCGTTTGGATACTCAATCTCATAAGTAATCGAGGGGGTGGTCATGATAAGCTCGAGCCCATGCTCGCGCTTGAGACGCTCCATAATGATCTCCAAATGAAGCATCCCCAAAAACCCGCACCGGAATCCTCTCCCCAGCGCGCCGGAACTTTCTTCTTCAAACGAAAGTGCCGGATCAGAAAGTTTGAGCCTCAAGAGTGATTGCTTAAGCAACATAAAACCATCCTCGCTTTCAGGATAGAGTGACGCCCACACAACCGGTCGTGGCTGCATGTATCCCAATAGTGCGGGTTCCGGATTTTTGAGTGAGGTGATTGTATCACCGACAAATGCGACTGCCGGCTGTTTTATGCCGGTAACAATATAACCGATCTCTCCCGGAAGAAGCTCCGCCACTTCTCTTTGGTCGGGATGAAAAATACCCACCTCAAGCGCAATAAATTTTTCTTTTGTGGATGCAAGGAGAAGGCTGTCCCCTTTTTTAATACTCCCGCTAAAAATACGTGCGTACACAATAATGCCTCGATGATTCGAGTATTCAAAGTCAAACACAAGCCCTTGCAAGCCTTGCGTAGAGACGCTTGGGTCTTTGGGTGGAGGAATTTTCTTTATAATTTCGCGAAGAAGTAGGGAGACACCCACGCCTGTTTTCCCCGACACTGCAATGATATCTTTTTCATCACAGAGAAGAAGTTTTGCAACTTCCTCGGAAACTTCCTTGACGCGCGCGAGTGGAGAATCTATCTTCGTGAGCACGGGGATAATCGCAATACCGAGCTCACGCGCCATACCAAGTGTGGTGAGTGTCTGCGCCTGCACCCCTTGTGTTGAATCAACCAGCAAGAGAGACCCTTCCACAGCCTTGAGCGCACGGGAAACCTCGTATGAAAAGTCGATGTGTCCCGGAGTGTCGATGAGATTTAAAATATAGTGCGTACCATCAATTTCATGTTCCATTCGCACCGGCTGCAATTTAATGGTAATTCCCCGCTCACGTTCAAGATCCATTGAATCAAGCACTTGGTCCTTCATTTTATGCTTCTCGATCGTATGAGTAACCTCAAGCATCCGGTCGGCAAGGGTGCTTTTCCCATGATCAATGTGAGCAATGATACTGAAATTTCGTATGTTTTGAGACGAATTCATAGGTCACAGCATAACACATAAGCGGTTGGTGGTAAAAAAGAAAACCCGCCGAAACGAGTTTTCTCGTTGAGCGGGTTATTAATTGGGTTTGATGAAAGCGTGGAATACGAGTGAGCCACCGAGCATTTGAAACGTACCGATGTAATCACCCTCGTTTAATACGGGGTGCCCAGTTCCAAAAATTTGAATAACACGTGACTCTATCTTAGTTTTTGTGTCCACCATAGCCCACAAACAAGGCTTCTCGTTTTGAACTTGCACTGACAAAGCTTTCGCTCCGACAGGAAGTTCGACAGTTTGGTTATCGGTGACTTCAAGTGGGAACTTCCAGATTGATTTCATTTTGCCCTCCTAGGTGGCAGTAAGTTAACGAGCAATACTCAAACTGTTAAAATGGTACACCTTTCACACAGTTTGTCAAGTTTTTTAGCTTAAGTTTTAATCTGAATCATAACACCCCCCACTAGCACATTTCTCATGCCCAGGCATGAGAAATGTGCTAGTGAGTATAAAAATCATAAAAAGATGGTGCGGGAACGATATGCTACAAGTTGCAGGTTACACGTTACAAGATTTAAAGCTCCTCTTTATCCGGCGCAATAGCGCGCGCTTTCCAGAATTTGGAGTGAAGCGCTTTTCCAACTTCTTCAACTTCCCGGTTCTTTATAAGTTTAAGGATTATCACGCCCGCAACGATGCCGAGCACGCCGGAGAAAAGCCCCTGGAGGAAAATTCCAAAAAAAGTATTGATATCAAAAATTTTAGCAAAGAGGCCAAGGAAAAGATACGCTATAAAACCCATGGTCACTGCCCCAAGAAAACTATGCATAAATGTTCTTCGCAAGAATGAGGGCATGTTTTTGAAATCGCTTTTGAAAAACCAGAATAGAACAAGGGCGTTTGCGATCATCCCCACTGAATATGCAAACGGAAGCATAATAATAATGCTCCCCGGATTATCTTCAATACGAAGAAGGGCTTCCATAAAATGCCTAAAGAAAAAATTGGCTTCAAATATATTTACGAGAACATACGCAAATACTACAGTAAGGACGGATGAGATGACATTCACGAGAAGTGGCGTTTTAGTATTCCCTGCCGCATAATACCCCCGCACAAAAAGCAAGATGAGCGACTGCGCAACGAGTGAGACAGCGAAGAGCGCAAGCGCCGCGGCAGTAAGTCTCGTATCAGACCAACTGAATGCGCCCGAACCCAATATGGTTCGGACGACCTGCGCGCGGAGAACAATAAAAAGTACCAGGATAGGAAGCGACCAGAATATAATATGTCGTGCGGCGGCGACAATGTTGTTGACGAATTTTTCTGTTTCATTCTTAGAAAAAAGGTGCGCGAGTGTGGGAAATGCCGCAACCGAATACGAGACACCGACAATCGCAAGCGGCACCGACTGGAGGTTGAGTGAAAAATTAAAGACTGCGATCGAACCTTCCGGCATCCGCGACGCAAGAGAGACAAGGATGAGAAGCGCGACTTGGTTGACCGAAAGACCGATCGTGCGCGGAAGCGAGAGGTACACCACATCTTTAATCTCGGAAAAACTGATTCTGCGTGAAAATGTGGGGAGTAATCCGAAACGAAGAACAGTGGGAACTTGAATAAGAAGATGGAAAAGCGCGCCCAATACAACACCATACGCAAGTCCGGAAAGCCCCCATACCGGATAAAAACAAAGTATCCCTATGATGATGCCGATATTGTAGAGAACCGGACTAAGTGCGTACACAAAAAACTTTCTCGCAGTTTGAGTGATGCTTCCTAAAAGGTTTGAGAGACCGAGCAAAATAGGCGAGAGGAGCATAATCCTTGTCAACACAATAAGTGTGTCTCGAGAAGATCCCTCGATCCCTGGAAACAACATCCCGGTAAGTTTGGGGATAAGAAAAAACGCCACAACGCTTACGAGAACGATCGTAGTAAAAAAAACAGTAAATACGCTGTCGAGAAAATCCTTGCCGCGCTGCTCTCCATTTCCAATTTTTTTAATAAGAAACGGAATGAGGACGGTGACTGAAACAAAAGACGCAATGGAAACAAAAATAAAATCAGGGATCCGAAACGAGGCGTAATACACATCAAGCGCCGCACCCGCACCAAACTCGTTGGCAAAGATACGATCACGAATAAGCGCAAGAATTTGTGAGACAACTGCAGCCGTTCCAAGAAGAAAAGCGGCTTCATGAAGACCGCTAAACTCTTTGTTCATAAAGTTAAGTATCTTCTCAACCATTGTAAGGATTTATTTTGCTCACCATTCTTTGTACTATCGATCTTTGAGTGGCGGTTCAGTTCTTTTTTCCGGGGCTTGAGTTGGTGCTTGAGATTCAAACGGGTCTCTTCCCGCCCTTAGATTCAAGAGCACTTCTCGCACTTCAGCATTGTCGGGATTGAGCTCTTGAATTTTTTTAAATTGATCAATGGCAGAAGATGTCTTTCCTAATTTGTCATATGAAAGTCCGAGGAAATAACGTGCATTTGAATATAATGGCGAAAGTTCAAGTGCTCGTTCAAACGCCGATATCGCCCCTTGCCAATCCCTATTTTTGTAGCGCAGGAATCCAAGCTGAAAAAAGACTCCGATGCTGTTGGGGGAAATTACGGATGCAACTTCTGTGGAAGCTATGGCGCTTTTTAGATTTCCTTCATCTGCCTGAATTTGGGATAGAACAAAAATTGCATCAGTATAATCGCTCTTGAGTGCGAGCGCTTGTGCAATATATTTTTTAGACTCTTCTTTATTTTTATCAAGATCGATACGTGCCCGAGCAAGGAGTAACGCGGGACTTTTTGGATTAAGTGTGATTGCCTTGTCATATGCCTTCTTTGCTTCCTCATGAGCACCCTCTACCCCAAATGGAGCAAGTGTTTCATAGGCATTACCAAGAGCTACCCAGTTTTGATAATTGGTCGGATCAAGATCGCGCGCCCGAAGTGCGTTAGCAATAACATATCGAGATTCAGACTGAAATTGCGTTTTGATGGTATCTTGCGATACACCTTCTTGAGAAAGAATTCCCTTTAAATGTACGATGTTTGCTGCGGAAAGATTACGGTAATAAACATCGTATTCAGAAAGAGTAATCGCACGAGAGATTGATTCAAGGGTTTTTTCTATATCCCCCCGCTGACTAGCGATCAACCCTTTTTGAAAAGATACTACAGAAAGAAATTTTTGAAACAAGAAATACCCGCCAGCCACTGTTCCAACAATAAAGAGAATGAGGGTAAGAACTGAAATAAAACCAACGCGAGGATCTTTGAGAAATGAAAAATTATAATTCTTTCCGATTCCCGCTTCGGTCAATACCGCTATAAATACCCCCGTCATAAGAAACGCTAAAGAAAAAATAACGATATTGGGAACATAAAACAATGAAACAATCCAAAGGTATAAAGCACCAAGAAACGATGAGAAAAGAAGGTAGTGTGAAATTTTCCCTACAGCAACCGAAAGAATCGCCGTGAACCCACAGTAGAGGAAAAGACCTAAAAACAAAAGCCACGCAATGATTCCAATAGCCCCTGTTGTTATCGCAAATGTTGGAATAAGACCGATTCCCGAATCAAAATCCACATCCCAAAGCGTTGATTGATTAACTTCGCTTGGTTTATAAGAAAGCCATGTATTTAAGAATCGATTGGGACCAATTCCAAATATCGGATCTTCGCGCAGAGCGCTTTTTCCGACCTCAAAAGTTCCCTGCCAAGATGGACGAATAATTTCTGTTGGAATATTTATTGGGATAGTTCTACTGCGAACATCATTCACCATTCCACTTCCCAGAACACAAATAAGTGACAAGAGAAGTATTCCGAGTGACGCAATGGGAAATTTTCTCAACGTAAGACTTGTGCCTTCTTTGCCATTTCCCAAACTAAATGAAAGCATGTAAACGGAAATAACCAACGAAAATAACCCGATAATAATCCAAAGGAGTGAAAAATTTATTATGATGAGTACCGTGAGAGCTAGTGCCATAATAACCGATAGAAATATCTTGAGCGTCTTGCGGAGCGCAATAATTTCAAATGCACTGAGAGACACAATGAGAATAAGACCGGAAAATGTAGCTAAGTCGGTCCACTTTCCTATGAGATTTGCCGGTACGGCAGAAAGGAATTTCTCCGGTAACCAAGAGAGCAGCGCGAATGAAATAATTCCTATTTGATAAAGAAATACAATAGCAAATGATACAAGAAATGCTAAATATAAATAAAAAATCCGTGTTTGTTGTTGAAAGAAAATTGACACGAGAAACATGAACAGAAATAAAATAAAAATCGTGCTGAATGTCCCCGTTTCATATCCAAGACCAAAAAATGACGCACGGGGAACTTCAGAAAAAATCGATGAAACAAAAAAAACAAGAGGAAGCATGAGCCCCGATAAAAGTAGGAGGCTTTTGGGAAATACGAATCTGCCATCCTTCATGCGTCCAATCAGCCAAAGGAAAAAACATCCCATAACAAATGTTGAGATGAGCACACTTTTACTTACTTCAAGTATTGATTGAGGAATAAAGAAAATCGGTAAAAGTACTACGAGGGCCAACAGCATAGAAAAAACGCTTTTGTCTGATCTTGATTCTTTAAATTCTGCCCCTGGAGAGATTTCTGTATTGAAAGGAACTTGAGTGTTTTCGTCCATACTTGTAGTGTTAAATAATTTATCAATAAAAAAATTCTGACAATTTCATGGTGACAAAGTAACTCTATTATATAACCTAGTTTCTTGATAGGCAACCGAGGATTACTAAAAGTAATCCTCGGTTGCGGAAGGGCCCCGCGTTTCCGCGGGGCCCTTTCATAACCTTGTATCTATAAGCCGAATTCTGTGTCTTAACCGAAGTTAAGATAGCAGTTATTTATCTAGGTCCCACATTACTGGGGGACTCAAGCGGCACTCCGCTCGTACGCAGCACGAGCAAGTAAAAAGTAAGAAAGTTCATAAAATCTATAAAGCACAGAGTTTCCGTTTAGCTTTATAAACTTTTCACATTACAAACATTCAACTTGCTTGTGCTACGCACAAGCGACACGACCTTGCACCCGGGTAAGGATTTTGCCGTTTCACCCTCGATATTACTATCAAGGCTATTCCATCTTGCGATGGAACCCTAAACCCTTTCGAGTCTAAGCGTCTCTGCTCGCACCTCTATGCCCAGCCTACCAGTTGGCAGGTTGCGCACGACGGGCGTTACCCGCTACCTTGCTGCCGATTTTGCCCACCGCAGGTGGCTCAAAATCGAGCACCCTGAGCCTGGTCGAAGGGTAGAGCCCCTCGATAAACTCGGGACGCTTAATTTTACAACTGCCTGTGGCAGGCAAAATTGGCGAGTGTTCGGACTTTCCTCCCCATAAGATAAATCCTACGGAGCAACTGCCCAATACAAGGCTTAAAACATTATACAATAATTTTTAAGATTTGCAAACAAAAAAATGTGCCTCCGGATTCGATGAAGTCTTTTCTCAATTTTAAAACCCCGTCACGAGTGTGACGGGGTTTTAAGTACTTCGCAATCTATTTCTTCGCAATCTCGCTTGCTTCCGGAGCCATATCTACTTCGCATACTCCCGAGACACATGCAAGCTCTTTCGCGCCTTGCGTATCATCTTGTGATTCATATGTCACGATCTTCGAGAAATCAATATGCTTGAACCGTTTTGCAAGTTCTTCATATTTCTCTTTCGTAATTGGCTCGTAGGGCGCAAGTTTATATACGTGATTGCTTCTCGGCAGAAATGAAAGCCCGCCGATCATATCCCAATTTGAATAGAGCCAGTTTGCCACCTCAACCCATTCATTATCCCCCACGGAAATCGTGACTGACGGATTGTGTTCGGTGAAATTCTCTTTCACCATTTTCCAATACTCAAGTTGCTCGATCGCGGTCTGGTCATCTTTGAATATAGAACCTGCCGGCGCTTTGACAGGAAATTCCAAAACATAGGTCGTTGCGTTCTTGGGATCCTGCCCTACTTCTGGATAATACGGTACACCTTGATCTTGAAGCATTTTGAAAAGATTATCAGTCGAAGAAATTCTGATGCGGCGGATATAGTATGGAGCGTGACGCGGATGCATTCCTGATGATGCATCAACTAATTGAGATACTGTCCCAGACGGCTTGACGCAGGTGACCGACGTAGAAGGATTTACTTTAAAACGTTTTGCATATTCTTGATTTGTCTTTACTGCCATCTCGCGCAATTTTTTCATAACATTCGCATCACGAACCGCTGGGCTGTCCCATTGACCGGTGATTGACACCCCAAGAAGACGATCTTCGTCGCATTGCTCTTTCCATTCTTTTGAAAGATAGGGGAAATTAGTGAGTGTCGATTGGTAGGTTCCCAAAATCGCCGCCAATCGAGCCTTTTTGAGAAGGGATTCCTCGGTATCATCGGCTCGTGCCACAATCTCGGATAGGTTGCAGAATTGCTTTGATTTAAGGACTATTTCTCCACATGGATTGGTCCCCGTGGTATCCCAATCTTTTTCAAGAGTTTTCCATCGGCGAGCGGGAACCTGTTTTTGAAGCGATCCTCGGTTAAAAATGCCCCGCTCTCCTGAACCTGCTTTCATTAAAGACACCCATTCATCCAAGAATTCCGCGTTGGATGGCTTCTGCCAATATACCGCGGAATTGTTCGCCATCATGCGCTGTGGATCGGTAAGATAGAATTGCCCATCCTTGGCATGGCGAATCTCGTGGTCATCAAGATCAGATAATGAGATAAGTGCGCTTCGACGGACACCACCAGAAACGACAACTTCACCAACTTTGCAAACAATATCGTGAACATCAATGTTGGAAAGTCGACGACCTTGTTTCTTTAAAATCTTTGCGCGAGAAAATTCCATGAGCGCGATCAAGGGTTCGGGTCCTGACGCTTTTCCACCCATCGTCTTCAAACGCGCTCCCGCTGGACGCACATTTGAATAATCAAACTCGACATCCATTCCATCAAACCATGCTTCAAGTCCGAGCACATATGCATCAGCCCATCCATTCTTACTGTCATCCACAACGTGAGTTGTTAATTTTTTCCCTGTCTGCCGTTTAATCTGCGGAAGCTGCTGCACAACATGACTTTCAACAGTGTAACCGACACCAGTGCCCGACATGAGTAGGTACATGATCTCGGCGAAATCGCGGAGCTTCGTTGGAGCGACAAATGAACAATTATATGCGCACACATTATTTTTTCTCGCCGCGCTTCCCGAGCTCCACATGAGTCGCATCGATGGCATCACTTCTTGTTTTAAAATTGCTTCGCGAAGCTCGCCGTACTCAGTCTCCTTGAGTTTGTCCCCGATATTTTCTTTCATGAAGCTCATGTAACGATCAACGGTCTCAATCCAAGTCTCACGACGTCCTTCCCCATCCATCCAACGCGAGTAGGTGCGATAATATACAAATTCTGCGAGCGGATTTTTGAAATATTTTTTTCCTTCTTCGGTAAGTTTGCGAACTTTCTCGGGAACACCAACACCAACTTTTCGCAAACGAGCACGCTCTTCTCTATAAAGTATGTAGGTCTTCGCCGTCTTCGCAAACTCTTCAAAAATAAGCTCTTTTTCGACAATATCTTGAATCGCTTCAACACCAGGAACAAAGTTTTTGACCAATTTACTGATCTTGAGAAGTTCAGAATGCACCTTTCGTGCAATATATTCCGCATCTTTTTCTGTCCCCTCTTCCGCCGCAACCATCGCTTTGTAGACTGCGTTCGCAACCCGTTCAAGTTCGAATGGAACAATACCTCCATCACGTTTCTGAATTTTTTTGATTGGACCTTTGTTGGCTGTTGCATCTCCTACAATATTTTTTGCGATGGATTTTGACATGGTGCTTTAAAAAATAAAAGTTGGTAATGGGGAACTTTGTAGAATCATTTTACACCCAAAATTTTTTCATGTCGAAGCAAAAAAACAGTGGATAACTTTTGCAAGGAAACAAAAATTTCGCAAAGTAAATAGGGTATTCCGTCCGACCCGCCTATTGATAGACTTTCTCAACGTACCTCAAAAAAGAGCCGACTCATGCCGACTCGATTTCATAAAAATTATCTTTTATGGGGACAAAAATACCAACGGGTCGACCCTCAAGGGTCGAGTAGGACTTGATCCCCTATGTTGACCCTATGTCGCTCTGCAAACCCCGCTTGCACCTCGAGAACATAGCGAGCAGGCACCCTTGAAGTGAATGTTTGAGGGAATGAAGACGGCAAAACACTCTCGGTGATATCCACAACGCTCATATGTTCACCGATCCAGATGATATCAATGGGAAAATTCATTTCTTTCATCCAAAATGAATATATCCCCGAGCGATCGAAGACAAAATACATCCCCTGGTTATCGAGAAGTGTATTTCTGCCGGAAAGACCGCTCTCTCGAAGCAGTGGGGTGTCAGCGATATCAACATAAATATTTATATTGCCAACCTTAAGGACATGGTTTTGTTGATTTTTCTTTGGGTCAATATTCTGTTTGTAATTATTGTTTTGATTAAGGACATTATTCCCATAAACACCGAACATAGTAAGGACAAGGGGAATAAAAACTGCAAAAAATAATGTCTTTTTGTTTTTCCCGCTTAAGACATTCACCATATAGTTCTATTTATTTTTACTCCGAACAACATCCGCAAGAAAACGCGCTCCATAATATTCCACAGGGGCGTAGTTATCGGTAAACATCGTATATTGAGAGAAATCAAACGCACTAAGATCGATTAATTTCTCGTCAAGAGAACGAACAAGGGGATTTCTGTCATGTAAGACTTCCGAGGAATTAAAGTTTGGTGTTTTATCGCTTTTAAAACCAATAAAGATAAGATTCTGGGGTTCTGTGCTTTGGGGTGATTTAGTTGCAAAAAAGTAACTGTTGGGAAATACGCTTCGGAATGTTCTCATTTCCGAAAGTGTAAACGAGGGAGTTTCGGGAGATAAACTGCCAATAATATTTGCCATAAATACTCCTCCTGACGCAAGTTTTTTGTTTGCGGTTTCAAAAAATTCCTTTGTCGTAAGGTGCACCGGCATTGAATAGAGTGACTTGTATGCATCGGTAAATATAAAATCATACACATTGGTGGAATCATGCAGAAATCGCCGTCCGTCGACAATATAATTAGAAAGTCTTGGGTCATCCTTAAGCCCGAAATATTTCTTTGCAAGACCGTATAAACTTGGCTCAATCTCCGCAACGTCCACTCGAACATCAGAAATATCGGCAAGCAACTGTTTTGGGATCGAATAAATTCCCCCGCCGATCACCAGAGTATGTTTAATGTCGGGATTAAAAACCCTATAAGCGTCATAGTATTTTGTATATTCATACGCGAGTCCGCCATCTTTTAGGTTCATGGCGCCGGAAGCGGTTGTATCTTGCGTAAAAAATCGTGTTGGCTTTCCTTCGTATACGCCATCGTAGACATATAGTTTTTCATATATCCCGTCGCCTACAAAAAGAAAAATCTTTTGAAGCCCTTGCCACCACATAAAAGAAACTACAAGTGCGGAAATAACCAAGAAACCTATATTTTGAGCAGTATTTTTTGAAATTCCGCCTGTCTGCGTGCGGTGACGCACAGGCAGGCCTGCCTGCCGCGACATATGCGGCGCAGGCAGGCCGACCCCAACGCCAAGAACCCCCACAATAACAAGCGTGAGCGCGAGTCCCACCATGATCACATCAACCCCGAAACTGGGAATCAAGAAAAAACCCGATATGAGACTCCCGCCAATACTTCCCAATGTTGACCAAAAGAACACTTCACCGGATATGGTTCCAATTGTTCCGGAAGGAGCATGTTCGCTTTGAAGTTTGATTGCGAATGGTGAAAGCATTCCCAAAAGGAGCGAGGGGATGAAAAATAGGAGGAGTGATGCTATAAGCGGACCAAACATGGGAGAAAGCAAGAAACCGAGTATGGGAAGAATTAAAAGCGATAACACATACAGAAGTAGGACGGAAACTCCAGAATAGAGAATAATGAGATAAAAATTCCGACGGGAGGGATTTTTGTCAGCCATTCGTCCGCCATAGTAATACCCGAGACTAAGCGCTCCCAAGACAATACTCAAGATACTTGAGAACGAATACAGTGTATTTCCAAAATATGTCGCAAGAATCCGCGTGGCGGAAACTTCAATAACCAGCACCGCCGCGCCGGTAACAAAGACGACGAGAAGGAGTTTTTTATGAATTATGAAGTTCTTTAAACGTTCCATGAGATGTATTACAATCCGATCTCTTTCAAAAATGCTTTGTTGTTCGGCTTGCGTCCGAGAAAACCTTTCACCAGATCAATCTCTTCCCTGCTTCCGCCTTTCTCAAGAATCCATGTGCGATAATCGCGTCCCGTGCGTGAATTAAGAATACCCTCTTTTTTGAATCGTGTGAACATATCCGCCGCATACACTCTGGACCACATGTATCCATAATAGCCGGCATCGTAACCCCCGGCAAAATGTCCAAAAGAGGCGGGAAATAAACTTTTAGGCGATGGAGATATTCCGACCCACTGATTCACCAGAGTACGATATGTTTGAGTGAGAGATGATACGTTTCCTTTCGTATGAATCTCCATATCAAAGAGCGCGAGCACGAGTTGGCGTAAAGAATCATTTCCAATCATGAATTTTTTCGTCTGAAGAAGATTTTTGATAATGGAAGGTGGAAGCGGTTTTTTCGTCTTATAATGAAGCGAGAGTAACTTGAGTGCTTGTTCTTCCCATGTCCAATTCTCGAGCATCTGCGAAGGAGCTTCCACAAAATCCCATGCGGCATGAAACCCGGACTGCGAACCATAAGAAGCCTGTGTGAGCGCATAGTGCATAATATGCCCGAATTCATGAAAAAATGTTTCAACTTCCGCATGACTCAAAAGACTCGGGGCAGCCTTCACAGGCTTTGTAAAATTTGCAATCATGCATACAACAGGAGGAATATATTTACTTGTGTCTTTAAATGAAGCCAGCCGTCCATCGACAACCTCGCTTGCACACGCATGGGTATATTTCCCTTCCCGAGGATAGAGATCAAGTAAAAAATATGAAATAACGGCTCCCTGGGGAGTTTTCACCACATAGAGCTCCGCATCTTTATGCCACAGTGGATACCCGTGCACTTGTTCAAATTTTACCCCTAAAAGATTTTGGTATATCTTAAAAATTCCTTGTCTCACTTTCCAAAACGGAAAATATTGCCTTAGTTCTTCGTCGTCTATTGAAAATTTTTTCTTTTTCAACTGATTTGCATAATAAGCAAGATCATAATACATAAGTACCGCATTTTTCTTGCCCGTAAGCTTCCGCTTGAGATTAGTGAGTTCCTCAACTTCTTTTTTGATAAGTGGGGCAAGCCTTGGCATCAACTGATTGAGAAAAGAGTACACGCGAGAAGGGTGTTGCGCCATCTTATCCTCTATTTTATACTCAGCATGGTTTTTGTAACCCAAGATTGCCGCATTCTTTTTTCGGAGAGCAAGAATTTTACTGGCAAGCACTAAGTTTTTTTCTCCCCCTTTCTGAGAATTTTTATCCGCAAGCTCGCGACGTTTTTCCGCGTTCTCGGCATTTTCCATAAAAGGACCGAGATCGGGATATTGAAGGGTAACGAGATAATTCCCCTTTTTGTCACGAGTGAGACGCGCAAGATAGCTTTCAGGAAGCCCCCGTGTCTCTTTTGGAGAAATCACAATATGATCATGATAATCGTTTATATTTTTTTGAAACTGGCGGGAGAACGATGTAAGTTTTTTAATATTATTCTGAAATATTTTTCGCTTAACCCGAGACAGTTCGAATCCCATGCGACGATACCCAAGAACCATATCTTTGAGAAGTTTCTTGTCTTCACCGGCAAGTTTCTCTTTTTTCTTCGTATATTCTTTTACCGCCTGATACAATTTTTCATCATATTCAATATCAATAAGTTTTTTCCGAAGTATATCAAGGGTATTTTTTGCCGTCTCACGGGTGGTTTTGTCGGCACTTACATTCATTAAAAGCTCTATTTGATACAATAAGGGATTGATCTCATAGTTTGATGCTTCGATAGCATAGATTGTATTCTCAAATGTTCGTTTATCTTTTAGAATCTTTTTTATTTCAGAATAGCGCTGTTTTTTGTGTTCGAGGATTTTTGGAACGAGTTTTTTAATATCTCCTGCTGTCCACTGCGTCCATGCAAAATCTTTTTTTGTGTATGGTTTTACGTTCATGATGTTTGGGGTATTTTAAAATAATTGCTGTCACTATACCATAAACAACCGCGCGAGACGCAGTTCGTCATAGCTGTAACGTTTGCCGAGAAGTTCATGGGCGGGAGCAAGCAGGATTTTTTTCTCTTTTTTAAATACCGCTTCAAGCGCTTTTTTCATTTCCTCAAAGCGAACTGGGTTTTGCTCAAAATGCGCGAGATCGCGGAGCGGGTCAATTTTCTTCTCGGCAACAAGTTTCTCCAGATGACCCATGATGGTGCCCACTGTCACCTTTCTTTCCTTCGCCATATCCTTGAGAGACAACTTGCGCAAAACAAGCACTTTCGTCGCTTCATATGTCGAACCCGCCTTTTTTGGAGCCACAACTTTCCGTCCCATTCCCGATTTTCCTACCTGCGCCAGGCGTAGCGCGGCAGGCAGGCCCCCGCATACACGAACAAAATTTGCATGCATAGTCGAGAGTTTTGGGGCGGGAAACTCTGCGAATGTTTGCCGTGCATTGCGTGATTGTTCTCGAAATTCAGCGTCTTTTGATCGAACTTCCGGGTGCACTTCAAGCGCGCGCTTATTTAAACCAGAAAGTGAGAGCCCTGCGAGTGTACGCACGCGAGAGAGCGCAACATATCCTTGCCCATATTCGAACGCAGCAGAGAGATCCATGTGGGCGGCATCAAGCGACATGCCCTGACTTTTGTGCACGGTCATCGCCCATGCGAGACGGAGCGGCATTTGAGTGATGCGCGCGAGAACGCGTCCGCCGTCCTCGATGCGCCACTCAGCAGGTGTGGCAACAATGGTCTTGCCCACGTTCGTTTTCACAATAGGAAATCCGTCTTTCTTTGAGAATCCAGCGATATGCCCAAGCGTGCCGTTCACATACCGATGCATCGTGATATCGTTCTTCGTGAAGATAACGCGCGCGCCAATTTTAATTAACAATTTTTCCGGAGAAAGACATCCGCGCTTAAGAGAGAAAACGAGCTTTTCCGGACCGCGGCTCTCCATGTCAAATGTTTTTGTTTCGCCGGACAACTTCTCCAGTTCTCCGCCATTGATCTCGTCGACATTCGCATTATGGCTGTAGAGTTGCGTGATGCCATCTTTCGGTTTCGGGGAGTAGCGCGTGCGCAAAAGTTGACGATGCGGTTCTGCAACCGTCGCACGCCGCACCGCCGAGAGAAATTCCAAAAACACGGCATCTTCCTGACGATGTTGTTCGGAGAGATAACATACGAGCGGGTTGAGCGCGTTCCATGCGGTGGAAAGAAATGCGAATTGCCTGCCTGCTGCGGCGGGCACGGCGCAGGCAGGCGCGGCTGTTCCAGATTTGGCGTGGACAAATGCGCCATTGGAATCTTGATTAAACAACTCTTGTTTTTCAGAATCCTCTCGATCTTCGCGTGATGAGACTGGTGGGAGTTGAAAGAAATCGCCGACTAAAACGACTTGAAGTCCGCCAAAGGGATCTTTATTTCGGCGGATCTCGCGACAAACTGCATCGACCATATTAAGCGTGGCGGCAGAAAGCATTGATATTTCGTCAATAATGAGTATCTTCGCGTTGCCGACCCGTCTGACGATATTTCTGTTCTGTCCGATGTGATCAAGATCGTAGGGGGTGAGTACACGCCGCACGCCGATACCGCTCCATGAATGAATGGTGAATCCTCCGATATGAGTTGCCGCAATGCCGGTTGAGGCGGTAATGGCAGGTTCTATGCCGCAAGACCGCAGATACGCGACATACTGATTAATCGTATGTGTCTTCCCGCTTCCGGGTTCACCAGTCAAAAAAACATGTGCGCCGGTTTTTAAAATTGCGAGTGCTTCAGCTTGGGTCATGGAATTATTATACACGAGGTCGCGCCGACCATATTTTTGGCGGAAATTTGAATTCCGAATTTTGGCGGGAGTGGTTAGATGCGTTCAGAACTGTTAATTGGAAGGATAGTCAGAGAGAAATGCAGTATATAAAGTTTGCTATTCAGCCCGTATAACTGAACCTGTCTTGTCAGTTCGGTAAAAGTAAATTTTTCCTTTAGCCAGCATTTCGACTTTGAAACCAGGGACTAAAGCTTGTAGACAACTTTCGTTAGCTTTTCCAAGTCCTAAACATCCATCGTTCCAGGTTGTATCAGTAATCTGCATAATGACGATACTCTTTTCATCAACACCTAGTTTTGTTGCAATGTCTTTGCGAGCTATTGCACCAGCTGGTTCAACTGGCATATCGTGTATTCCTCCTGGTTCTGGGTTTTCTCCCGAAGTAACCACAGGAGCTTGGTTTGTAATTGTTCCTGAATTATCAGTTTCTTTATTCCCAAAAGGATTATGTTTTGAAAAAAATACTCCTCCACCAAGTACGAGCACAGCTATAATAATCAGTATTAAATTTCCTATTCCAATTCCAAGTAGTGTTTTATTCATTTTAGTGATGTTTGGGACGAATATGACCTGCTGGATGTCTTTCTAGGAAATCTTTAATCATTTCTTCTTGCTGTTCCTTAAATCCAGGTAAGTTCTGTTGTTCAATAAACTTTCGCAAGAAACCGACTTCTGCACGAAGAGCCATTAGTACTCCCATCTCTTCTCCAAATCGGGTTGTGGGTTCTTTTATAAAGTCTTGGTAAGTCATATTTTTATTGGTTAAGTTTATTTTTCATAAAGTCTATCTCATTTTGCTGTCCTGAAATAATACCATTACAAAGCTTTTTTATTTCAGCATCTTGCAACTTTGCTTTCTCACACATAAGAATAGCTCCAGCGTGATGAGGTATCATTGATTTCAAGAACTCCCCATCTCCAATAGCAGTTTGATTTCGTATCAACATAAAGAAACTCAATCCAAATACTATGCTCAAAGCTATGATAATTACATTAAGCTTTTTATTCATATACATTCCGCTCATTACTAAAAGCTCAATGATTATCATCGGAGCAGTCATAAGACCAGCCATATAGAACTGGTTTACTCCTATGAAGATGTTGCTCATAGAGTTAACCATAGCGAACATAAGGAAATACATCGCAATAAAGGAAAGAATGACCATTGGAACGAGTTTTTTGTATTGTGATTGGTGCATATGAGTTTTTGTTAGCTAATGTAAAGATTATATCACTTAATAGTATAATGAGGGTGTATTACAGAAGAAATGTATGACAACTTTTTAAGAGATTACAAATCTAGACAAGCAGAAATACTTGAATAGATGAAAGACCGCTCTGATGCTGACGAACAGTTCTATATCAGTGCAGGTACAGTGTTAAATCTAGCTAAACGAGCAAAGGAAATCTTTATAAGTTCTGAAGTAAGCGAAAAAATGGCAACTTTTAGGTTTCCTACTTTCTAACTGTGTATTAAACGGAAAAAAGCTAGAGTTTTCCTTGCGTTCTCCATTCAATTTGATGGCAACACAGACCGATGATATTACGTTGCGGTGTGTATTAAACAAAGTTCGGAATTCAAATTTTGGCGGTGGCGATGTCCCGAAGTTTGAACCGACCTGTCCTGAGCAAAGTCGAAGGAAAACATGGCTCAAATTCAAGGATCTTGATACAAGTATACAGAAATTGAGAGCTATCTACAAAATTCACCCTGAATGGTTTGAAGTGCCTAAACCAAAATCAGATAAAGGGCAAAATATTATAGATTACTCAATTTCTTAAAAAGTGGATAACCTGAATTTGGCACATGTTATGATAACAAAGTCGCCCATTGCTGGACGACTTTGAATAAAAGACGGAGAAAACTGGCCATTGGTCAGTTTTCTTTGTACTATCCCCGAGGAGGGAAGGAATCGTGACCATATGAGTTCCTCCAACCAATTTCACCATCTGCATTTTGAACAATAAGTTCTGCTTTCTTATTGATCGCAATTTCACGTGCTAGCTCAACAGCTTCCGCTTTCGTATTCACGATTGCGGCAGCTCGGTCAGCTCCGGCGCTTTTTACTTTCCAATCTCCATCGAGCGGACTTACCCAAACCTGCTTAGGTTGTTTCGTGGCCATTTGGCGTTTGCAAAATTATTTCGAATAAAATGTTTGTCGAACCTCAAACGTTTTCAATTATATGCTCTTCCTGCGTAATGTCAAAATATTATTAACCCATAGGGTTATCCACATTTGACATATTAAGGGTGTTTTGATACACTCGGGTAGTAATGATTTACTCTAATAACCGTCTTACAGCATTAGAATGGAACTCTCCTTTAAAGACAAAAAACTCAAGAAAACCTGCGAAGATGTCACCTTATTAAAGAGGAGATACGGCAATCTTCAAGCAGAATTAATAGTCCAAAGGATTAATGAGTTATTGTCTGCGGAGAGTCTGTTTGATATATCGAAGCTTCCCCAGGTCAGACTCCACCCGTTAAAGGGTAAACTGAAAAAATGTTATGCTTTAGATATCAAACATCCGTATCGAATCATCATCACCTACTTAAATGGAGATTCTCAAGATTTAAAGTCGATAAGCAAGGTTATGATTATTGAAATAATTGATTACCACTAAACATATGACTACAAACGATTTCAATCCAAATATAGCAATTCATCCAGGTAATACTCTTAAAGAGTTACTGGATAAAGTAAACATGACCCAGACCGATCTTGCGGGAAGAACGGACCTTACCCCAAAAACAATCAATGAGATTATTCAGGGAAAGAATCCTATCACACCAGAAACAGCATTAAAGCTTTCTGCAGTATTTGGCATGTCTCCTGTTTTTTGGAATAACCTCGAAAGAAACTATCGAGAAACTCTTGCAAGGATAGAGAGAGATAAAAAACTTGAAAATGAGTTGCCGTTTTTACAGAAATTTGATTGTTATAAAGAATTAGCTAGATGGAAGTATGTGCCTCAATCAAAGGATCCGAAAGAGAAAGTGCTTAATCTTTTGAATTTTTTTGGTGTAAGCTCTCTTGATTTCGTCCAAAAAACTCATGATGTTGCGTTTAGGCAATCTAAACAAAGTAATTTGTCGCATGAATGTCTTGCTGCATGGCTAAGATGTGGTGAGATCGAGGGAAACAAAATACAAACTAAATCTTTTGATAAAGACAAGCTAACCAATTCTATTGAAAATTTAAGGGCATTAACGACAAAAGATGTTACTGGTATTGAAAAAGGTATCCAGGAGATTTGTTCGGAATCCGGTGTTGCTGTAGCTTTTGTGCCTTATTTTTCAAATACTTTTGTTGATGGTGCTACCAGATGGCTTTCAGCAGATAAGGCACTTATACAAGTTAGTTTAAGAGGTGCTCATATTGATCGTTTTTGGTTCACTTTCTTTCATGAAATCGGTCACCTACTTAAGCATGGTAAAAAAGAACAGTTTATAGAATTTGAAAAAAGAGAAAATAGTGAATTAAAAGACAAAGAGAAAGAAGCTGATGAATTTGCGCGTAAAACTTTAATTTCCGATGCCAAGTTTAATGAATTTAAATCTGGTGGTAGGGTTTCAGCTGATGATCGTATAACAAACTTTGCGAAGGAGATTAATGTATCACCGGCTATTGTTGCTGGGAGGGTAGCGCACGAACTACACGAAATGGGGGTAAAAGATGCTTGGAAGAAATTTTCTCATCTAAGACCTCGAGTTAAATTTGTTCAACCAGCTTAATCCATACAGAATCATTTCTAACCCTCTCCATGTTTAAACCTCATAGAGTTAGGAAGGCACACCTCGTTCAAAATAAGTACCTTTTCCGCTGATTATTTTATTGTAATTGGAAAGAGCCTGTAAATTTTTGATAATCTGTAGTAGAGCATTTTTGAATTTCGCATGCCATTTCGAGAGAATAAAGTTTTTGACCTACTAAGACGAGTTTTCCGTAGATATAATAACTATCACTCTGCACCAGATAATCGAGGGAATCGTTCGAAACAAAACTACCGAAATTTGATGAGACCACTTTATGATTTGGTATTTCCGCAACCCTACCGTTAAAAGCACCCTCTAAAACAGCGTTGGGATTTGAAACATCAATCTCACCGCTATAACGAATCGCTTGAACAAAATATGAATCGTCTCCTTTTGATGCCGAGTAAAGATCAACTGTACCAGTCAAATCAGAACTAGGTATAGCTATTGTATTTGATTCATGTTTTGGGAGGGTTGGAAAAGTAATCTTAAAATTTCCTTCTACAGAATTGAATTCTTTCCACGATGTGGAATCTATAAAATAATCAGGAATTGTTGCCGTACCAGAGGAATTAGAATTTCTGTAAATTAAATACCCAGTTACCATAACAAGCAAAATAACTACAAAGATTGATATTAAAGTCTTATTTGGTTGTTTATTTTCTTCATTCATAAAATATTATTTTCTTGATGAGTAATCTATTACTGCGAATAGTACTCCCAAAATTATACCGGCCAATAGATATGATCCGACCAAAGGTCCTAACACTTTTAATAAAATCAAAAAGGCAACACCCATCAGACCTCTCCTGTTTGCATCTTTGGACATATCGAGCTTAAAGCTCTTTTGCTCCTTTTGGGGTTCATCAATTTTTACTTGTGGCTTAACCTGTTCTTTGCCACATCTCATACAAAATTTTGCATCCTCTGGAACTGGGTTATTACAATTTGTGCAATTCATAAATTATTTTATAAAGTAGTTAATATCTTTATTATAAATCTTTTAGATGTACATTAAAACCCTTATTTTGCTTCGGTTCAAACTTGGTAATCTGGCGGAGGGGGGAGATTCGCCCGCGACTAAACTTTTACCGTCGTAAAAGTTTGTCTGGGCACCAGCTCGCCTGTTTTTCCTGCTGAAAAAACATGGCTCCGCTGTTCGAACCTCACGAAAGCTCCGCTTCCTTCTCCATATTGATGTCTCGCCGCAATGCGCGCAGAGCGCATTGCGAACGGGCCATTGCGGAGGGGGGGAGATTCGAACTCCCGATACCGATAAAGGTATGCCACCTTTCCAAGGTGGTGCACTAAACCACTATGCGACCCCTCCCTAATCTATGTCAATCGGGCGTCCCGACACTATGTCGAGATTAGCCATGTTTTCCCATCCACAAGACTTTAGCAAAAAAACCGAAATATTGCACGGCAAAAAATAATAGAGGGTGAGGAGAATATCTCCCCACCCTCTATGCTTCCCTACTTAGTATGGATTTGTTGTGTGTCTCACACTAGAGCTCAAGATCGGCCATTCCCTCATCTTGAGCTCTAGCGGAAATGATTTCCGCGTTGGCACCACGTGCCCCTCCAACGTGAGCGTTCGACACAGTTTCTTTATGTTCTGTTGTTTGCTCTATTGCAAGTGGTGGATTAAGCCGCTCACCCGTTTCACCCACATATGATGTTGCTGGCTTCAGAACTTTCACGTTCGATTTTCTCTTTATCATCGCAAGGCTCCATGAATAAACACCGTTAATTAAAAAAACACTCACCGTACTAAATTCCATTTTCAATGGTACATTTTTTTACAATTATTTCAACCACACATTCCTTGCACGAAAAATAGGCTCCTTACTCTTGTGTAAGCTGATTCCCCCGCAATGCCGCCACGCGTTCTTCAACCGGCGGATGGGTCATAAATAACTTGGCAAAAAAACTTGTCTTCGGTTGTTTTGCGAACGGATCGGAAATATAAAGATGGGCAATCGCTTTACTTACGTGCATCGGTTGTGCCGAAGCAGAAATTTTTAGAAGCGCGGAAGCAAGCCCTTCCGGGTAACGCGTAAGAAGCGCACCGGAAGCATCAGCCAAAGATTCTCTCTTGCGTGAGACCGCGAGACGGATGAGCATCGCAAAAATGGGCGCAAGAATCGCGAGTACAATTCCTACAATCACCAGCACGCCACTTCCCTTTCGATCACCGCCGCGTCCACCGCCAAAGTGAAGCGAGCGGAGAAAAATATCGGAAAGAATGGTAACAAATCCCGCGAGCACCACAGCAACCGTTGAGACCAACATATCGCGATTGCCGATATGTGAAAGTTCGTGCGCAATCACTCCTTCGAGCTCAACCTTATTCAAAAGCGGCAGAATGCCGGTCGTGACAGCAACAACCGCGTGCTCTTTATTTCGTCCCGTTGCAAACGCGTTGGGAGATGGATCATTAACAATATAAAGTTTAGGCATCGGAAGTCCCGCAGTGATGGAAAGATTTTCAACAATGTTCCAAAGATCGCTATATTCCTCACGCGTTGCAGGTCGCGCGCCTGCAAGCTTGAGTACAATTTTATCAGAGAACCAATAACTCGTGATATTCATCATAACACTGAAAATAACTGCGATATAGAGAATAGATGGGTTGTCATAATACCAACTCACCACCCAACCAATGAGCATCACCAGCCCAAAAAACGTGGCCATCAAAAACCATGTTTTCCAAATATTTTGTTCTTGGTGGGTGTAGAGGGTGGCCATGGATTAGTTCGTGGTTAGTAGTTTTTAGTACCCAGCATCCATGTCTCGCAAAATATTCTTTACGATTTTTGGATGAAGAATTTTAGAACTGTGTTTTGGTACCGTGATACGCGTGCCTTTATCATTATGAAAAATCATGTGACTTCCATTTTGGCGAGAGAGCGAAAATCCATGCTCTTCTATCAACTTAATTATTTGTCGCGCAGTAAAACGAAGAGATTTTGGGGACATAAGCTACGCGACAGATATCTGAAAATTAGATAAACTAAAAGATCTTTCTGATTTGACTAATTTTTCCTTTTTTGACAGCCTGTCAGCGACATGCAATTTAATGGCGTCCTTGATATTTTTCACCACCTCCTCGTAAGTCTTCCCCTCTGTATAGCACCCTTGCAAGTCTAAGCACTCGGCGACAAAGCCGTTTTTATCTTGCTCTATAACAACAGAAAAGTTTTGTATTTCCATATTTGTATATTACTGCTTTTAAGGGCGCCCTGCAAGCATGCGAGAGCACGTACAGCCTTTGTTAATCATGAATCACTGTGGGGAGCACAGTCATCAAAAACCATGTTTTACAAATATTTTGTTCTTGGTGAGTATAGAGAGTTGCCATAGATTAGTTTATAGTTGATAGTTTAGTAGTTTACAGCAAAAACACAAACGTTCCCGCCAATTGCATTTCAGTGGAGAATTCAGGGATGTACATTTGACAAACTAGTGAAAATAAGTATAATATGTCGTAGATAGAGTATTTCGACATATTAAATCCAACCCCTAAAGGAGGGTGTCATGAGAATATTTTTCAATTTCTTGATTGCTTTACTTCTGTTGGTATTAGTAGCGTCTAAGACGTTCGCCGAGGGTGTCGAAAATACGACAGTTGCTTCGGTGGATTCATCCCAAGCATCCACGAATGACTCGTTGTTACCCGATGTTTCAGGGCCTGATAATTACATGGGCATAATGACAGCGTGTCTGTTTGCTCCAGATGGAACAGGTGCTACAGCTACAACTGAACGAGGAATTTCTGGTCTTTCGTGGTTTACCTATTCGCGTTTGGATTGGGATAGACGAAGCTTGCCTCATGAACGCGGTGAAACGCACTCGGACATCTGTCTGGGTAAGGTTAACGTGTTGGTTTATCTGTTCCTAGATACTGACAATAAAATAAAAATATTCGATGCCGATACACAACATTTTTTAGGGAAGCAAGTCATGGGTGACGATTCAATGTTCGATGCATGGACATATTCAGATTCTATGTATGTGTTCAGGTCGGAAAGGAATAAATAGAAAGAAGACGCATCGCCCCGCTCCGGATAACAATCCGGAGCGTTTTTTCTTTTTCTTCATTTCTATACATGCGTTCGCTTTGCATCATATACAATGCGAACGCATGACAATTCGGGAGTATGAGGTTGGTTACTATTGATTGTTATCGAACTGTTGATACACGGGTTCTCTGATTACACATAAACCGTCAGCTTTTGCCCGGGTGTATCGAGAATCTAATGTCCTAAGTAGTTTTTCATTTGGAGACAACTGATCCGGTGTTTTATTTTTGAATGGCTTTAGAAGATTTTGAAATGTATTTACCATGGCTTCATCCTGTCTTGGAGTGAGGACAATAGGGTCTTTTTTGGTTACTGGTCTAGTGCGAGGTTCAGACAGAAGTGGTGTTACAGCTTTGGCATCCCAAAAGCCTAGTGTCTTCATCACTTGCGGAGTAACAGAGTCTAGTTCTTTTTTTGTGAAGGCGTTGTTTGTTAGATTTTGTACTAACGCTTGCGCATTCACTACCGCATTCGGATTAATGGCCTTGCCCACGTCCTGCCAGAATTCACTAAGCAACCCCGTCCTATCCGTAAACCTCACCGGATTGTTGTTCGCATAGTTGTAGGTATGGAGTCCTCCCGCATAGCCGATCGGGTCACTCGTGATGTAGCGTCCAAGCGAGGGATCGTAGTAGCGATTCCAGTTGTAGTGGAGTTTTGTTTCCCAGTCGTAGTACTGTCCCGGAAAACGTAAGTTAATGATTGTTGCTTTGCCGTCTCGATCCGGATCTTCTGTGGGCGATAACCATCCGAAGGCGTACCCTTCGTTGTACCAAACAAGCTTGCCGGTGCTATCGGTCGCCGAACGCGGCGTGCCTTGGTGATCAGCATGGAGGTACGACATGACACCGCCTCCCGACAAGGATTCTTTTTCCAGAACGATATCACCGGGGGATGTGGTCGTTCCCTGTGCAGTCACGACCTTGATCTGATATATTCCTGTAGCAATTCCTGCTGGCGGAAACACAAGTAAGAGCGTCGAGTCCATCGGTTGAACTAATGGAGCAGGGATGTCTCCTGAAGTGCCTGAGAAGTATACCTTCGGACTCGTCGATGCAAATCCTCCGCCGAAGATAAATACGGTTCCCGCTTTGCCGATGTCGAGCCTTGAAGGCCAGATGCCACTAATAGAGACTCCCGGTGATGAAACACCGAAGTTCGTGCTACTGGTAGTGGTACCATTTTTAGTAACAATCTGAATCGGGCCGGTGGTAACGCCCGTAGGAAGAAACACGGCGAGCATGTTTGTATCGAGGACTTGAACAATAGGAGCATCAACACTACCTATTTTCACCTTGGTAGTACCGGACCCGGGAACAAAGCCGCTTCCGAAAACACTGATGAGATCGTTTGGTTTACCGGTGCTTGGTGAGAATCCCGATATCTTGGGTGGAGCGGTGATCGGCATCATAGGGTCAGTATCATAGCGCAGTTGCGCAACCGGCATGCCATCGGCATAAATATATTCAACATAGACCTTGTTGGGACCCTTCTCTGCCAAAAGCTCTCCCGCGAGGCCATAGAGATACCCCATGCTTCCGCGACCCAGCAATGTTTTCTGTCGGCGGAGATTTCGATAGTCATACACATACGTAGCGTTCACATCTTCTACTACGGCATTCTGAAGCGTCCCCGCGGCATAGTAGGTGAACGTGCGCGGAGTAACCCCTGCAAGGTAATCACTTTTGGTATTTCCTGCCGCATCGAGGACAGCACTCTTTCCATAGGCGGTGCTCAAGCGGTTGGTTGACGGCGTGTAGGTGTTGGAACTTGTGCTGGGGCTTAACCCTGCCAGTGTTGTTCTCACACTGCTTGTGCGATTACCACTGCCGTTGAAGTCGTAGGTGTAGGTGTACTTAAATCGGTAGGTATCCGACTCAAGCTGATCAAAGATATTGTACGTGTAGGCGAGAGCAGCGGTGAGTCCACTTAATCCGGTGACCGTGAGTGTCTTTAAGTTACCATTGGCATCATAGAGCGAATAGTCACGCACTACGCCCCCCACGGTCTGTTTGGTCATGCGTCCTTGGCGGTCATAGGTGAGCACTTCGTTCACATTGTTGCCGTAGGTTTGACTCTTCAAGAGTCCGTCGGAGTAGTAGAGGCGGTTCTTTACGATGACAATGGGCGTGGTGATGCCGTTGCCGGTACGTTCGATGTCTTTGATTCTTCCGGTATATGGATCACGTTTGTACAAGATGGTCATACCGCTCGGGTAGGTGATCGTGCTCACGCGGTCGACCTTGTCGTACATGTAGCTTAGGGTGCCGATTTGAGAATGCGCATCCATGACTACATTACCGAATGCATCATACGCGTAGTTTGTCGTACCGCTTTGATCCTCAACACGACAGAGTCTTCCTTTGCCTGACGTGCATGTGGGATCAGATGAAATGCTTGTGTCATATTTTAGCGTCACATCCTCGTTAGTACCAGGATAGTCAATGAAGGTGGGACGGTTGAGTGCATCATAGGTGTACGTGACAGTGACATTGCGTGCATCTTTTTTGGTTTTGACATTTCCTGCTTCGTCATAGGTGTAGGTTGTCTTGCCAGTATCAGGTGAGACAGAGGTAAGGAGGTCACCGTGGTCGTTGTACTTGTAGGTGTTCTCATGTTTTTGATTCACTCCTGTGGGATAGTCGAAGGGACTTGAGGTGGTGGCGAGATTCCCGGCGGCATTATACTTAAAGTTCGTGGGCGCAAGTCCGTGTTCAATGGCAAGTGTGTTGCGGTTGAGTTCATCCGGCGTGAAGGTCGTCGCAGGGTTGTTGTTCGGATCGATCACTTTCACCAAGTTCCCCACCGCGTCATAATCGACATTGGTGATGCTCCCTGCGGCATTGATCGTGTCCAAGCGATTACGAATGTCATGGGTATAGGTGACATAGCGGGAGAGTGCATTTGTTAAGTCATGATTTTCGGTGGCGATCACATTTCCTTTTGCATCGTAGAAATAGTTGATGTAGTTTCCTCCTCGATCGGTCACCTTGTATACATCGTGTGAATCGTAGTAGTCATAGGTCAACTTGGTGGCGTCAGGGAATGTTGCGGTCTCGATATCACCCCAGGCTTTGTAGGTGAAGGTGGTGGTGCGTACTGTGCCGCCGGAAGGCGTTGTTTCGGTCACCGTTTTGACGCGACCGCGTAAATCATAGACGTATTCGGTGACGAGGCCATTGGGGTCGGTCATCTTCTTTAATCTTCCATTGGCGTCATAGGTGTTGTAGGTGGTGACATGATTGAGCGCATTGGTGGTTGATTTCAATTGTCCGCACTCAAAGCCGGTGTTGCATTGGTAGTAATCAAACTTGGTGATGTCACTCACATCAGTGCGGGGTCCATCGATGGAGTTAATCTGACCCAGGTCGTTGTAGCCGATTTTGGTGGTGCGGGCGTTTTTGGTGACCGATGAATATTGAATAACCTCCGATCGGACGGTGATTCCCGTGGGCAAATAGAAACGCGGGTCATCATAGGAGAAGACCGTCGCTTTTGTGTAGGCAAATTTTGAACCAGACGGCGCCACATAGGCATCTTCAACACTCGGGGAATAGGTGCTTTCAATCTCATCGGTATAGTCGGTCAGGTACCAGTACATCGACGTACGGGTCACCCCCGGCACAGTGATGGGAGTCACACAATCTCCTTTCTGTCCCTCCGTCACGGAAGACAGCTGGCCGGTACTGCTGTATCCATACGTAGTCACATGCCCCTCTTCATCTTTGTGGCACTTCAAGTTGTTGTTGGGATAGTATGTTTGTTTCACTGATTTCCCGTCGCTCGGAGAGAAGACCTCGATAAGATTCTTCATGCCCCACTGTGTGGAATACTTCATCACACTTTTGATGCCAATTGCATCAGTGACCGTAGTTTGTATGCTCGAGTCATAGGCAAAGGAAAACTTCTCTTGCGCATCTACGCTTGCGGCAGTGAGCGGCACATGCTGGGTGAGGGTTGTCTTCCCATTGCTGTCATAATCAAATTTGGAAAAGCGTTTGATCACTCCTGCGGTATCCACATACGAAATACCGGTCAAGTGGTTGGGAAACCCGACTTTTTCATAGTGATAGATTTTTGAGGTATTGTCGGGATACGTGACCTTGGTTAAGTTGTTATTGGTGTCGTAGAAGTAACTGATTTTGCTCATACTCTCACTGCTCTCCACGGTAGAGATGCGATCATCGTTCACGCGATAGCTGAACTTTAAGTAATGACCAAAGGGGCCGGAAATTCTACTAAGAGTACCCTTGGCGTTGTATGCATAGTTGGTGATGTGTCCCACCTTATCGGCATCAAACTGCTTTCTTCCTCCGAGCGTGTAATATTCACGTTCCCCGGTGGGACGGATCAATCGGAAGTTGCATGCTTCTTGATACAAGCGTACACGCCCCGCATCTGCCTGACCTGTACACTGATAGGTAGTAGCGTCGGACACTGCAGGTTTGCAGGTAAAGGGAATGCCTCCTCCATCGGGTTCGCGGACGGTTACCGCACGTGCCACCGTGCTACTTGCTTGCGTGATGCACTGTGGTGCACCGGCTGGTCCCCAATCGACATCTAATTTACTACCGTAGGTAAATGACCATTTGTTGCCGAAATCTTTTCCATTTTTGGTATCGATACTGTTGTAGTATCGCGTGAGTGAAAGACCTGCGTTACTACTTGCAAAATCTTCTTCTACTTGATACTTGTTGCCCGTTGCAGGGTTGCAGGGGTTGCCTACCATGCAGTTTCCAAAGCTTGGTTCGCCTTCGCTTTTCATGATTTCGTCAACAGTGGGTTGCGGTGCAGGCGTTACAGTGACTGACACCGATGAGCTAATGCTGGCATTATTGGTTCCTGTGCAGGTGAGGGTGTAGGTGGTATTTGCAGTGAGACCAGTGAAGGTCTTGGTGCCTGATCCTGCAAGCCCTGTGCCTGTCCATCCTCCACCACTTGGGGTGCAGGAGTTTGCCTTCAAGTTTGTTGACATCCACGACAACGTAGCCGAAGCGCCGTTGGGGATCAAAGTGGAGTTTGCTGTGAGTTTAAGGGTGGGACCGGTTACCGCGATAGCAACACTCCTCCAAACATCTACTCCGTTATTCCCCTTGCATGTCATCTCATACACAGTGTCCGCAGTGACATTGGAAATTGTCTGTGAGGTGAGTGTGGTTGCTTTTCCTCCAGTCCAGCCATTACTTGCCGTGCATGAGCTTATGTTTTTCGGATCCCACGTGAGGACGACCGAACCGCCAGAAATGATTGAGGTGGTATCTGCGGCAAAGGTGAGGCTCGGGTCTGATTGAGGACGTACATTTACGGTGACGGAAGCGGGTGCGGAGGTGCCGCCAGAATTTGAGCACGTGATGGTATACGTTTTGGTTGAAGTGAGTGGACCCATCCGTTCATCGCCGTCATACCCTCCCGTATTATCATTTGCAGAATTTACTGTTTTAGGGCCGGTCCAATCGCCTGATGCCGTGCATGATTTGGCGTTTTTTGAACTCCAGTAGAGTGTT
>JAUSHB010000017.1 GCA_030648955.1 bacterium | reverse complement strand
GAAGTACCTGAGAACTTACCGGTCGAGTTTCTCAAAAAGAGATACTGGCGGCCTGACGTAAGTTAGAAGGTAGTAGGGTCAGAGTAGGATCCGCTCTGGCCCACAGATTTTAGAGTCTGTCTAGGCTGTGAAATTTGTGGACCCGAGCGGACTCGAACCGCTTACCTCCTCATTGCAAATGAGGCGTTCTACCAGATGAACTACGGGCCCGCACAAGTTAAAAGTTTATAAAAATTAAAAGTAGATACGAACCCACTTTATGAACTTTATAGACGTTACGGACTTTATGAACTATTCCTGCCATTCTACATTATTTTTTATTGAGAGCAAGGGTGAGGACGTGATCAATAAACTCTTCGAGCGAGAGATCTGCCGATTGAAGTGCCAAAGGCAAAAGTGATGTGTCAGTAAGACCCGGCAAACTATTTACCTCAAGAAGATAAATTCCTCGTGGTGAAACAATAAAATCAGCAACGGAATAATGTCTCATCCCTATCCCCCGATGTGCGCGTATTGCAAGTGCTTGAACAATTTCGCAGTCAGTCTCCGAAAGATTGGCGGGGGAAATTCTTTGCACTGCATCGCTGTGTTTGAGGCTGTGGTGAAAAACTTCTTCGCCATCCGGCAACACAATCTCTACAGTATGAGTTGCATGTGATTGGTCATGTTCCATGCTATCTACAACCCCGCATGATATTTCTTTTCCTTTTATAAATTCTTCTATGAGTACTGCGGGGGAATATTTAAGGGCGTATTCGATCGATTTTATAAGACCGTCTACGGTGCGCGTGAGTGAAAGTCCAACCGACGAACCACTTGATAGTGGTTTTACAACATACGGAGGAGGTATTTTTCTAAACGCATTAAGAGCTGCGTTGATACTATCTTCACCTCGACGAACCACCAATCCAAGTGGCGTCTTAATTCCCGCATGTGAAAAATGATCTTTCGCAAGCGCTTTATTCATACCCACTGCTGAAGCAAATGGTGTTGATCCAGTGTAGGGTATTCCAAACGTGTGAAGTGTTTGCTGAATTTTCCCATCCTCGCCATATTCACCATGAAGAGCATTCCACACGACATCAACCGTATGCGCAATACGCTCAACGTTAACAGGAACACCGTTTAAGTGCCAAGTACCGTCTTTTGTGATAAGAACATCGTACGCTTCATACTTGTCGCGAGAAATATTCCGAAGAACGTTTCCTCCCGTCTCAAGTGAAATATCATATTCGTGCCCCAATCCTCCGCGAATAACGCCGACTCGTATTTGTGACATAGGAAAAGTATACCGTAACTACCTTCTTTCAACAATTAACAAAATTGGGGGTTGGTGCTATATAAAAATGACTACAGTCATTTTTATATAATAGCTTCTTTAATTTAAAACAATTTAAAACTGATTCCACTCAAGATAATTTTGATTGATTTTTAAGGAGTCGTCAGCTAGAATGACTTAATGAATGCCGGAGTGGCGTAATGGTAGCCGCGCACGACCTGCCTGCCGGCAGGCAGGCTCAAAATCGTGAACAATCATGTATTATGTATACGCGATAAGCAGCAGAAAAAGATCGTATGTTTACGTTGATATATCAGACAATCCTGAGAGGCGTGTTGAACAACACAATAAAGGCTACAATAAAACTACACGCCCATACAAACCGTTTACCATAATTCTTATAAACAATTTCAGCACCAGAAGAGAAGCGAGAGAACGAGAAAAGTATTTGAAGTCAGGATTTGGTAAAGAGTACCTTAAAACATTGAAATAAAATTTGCCGGAGTGGCGTAATGGTAGCCGCGCACGACTCAAAATCGTGTCTCGTAAGAGGTGAGAGTTCAAGTCTCTCCTCCGGCACAAAATAATAAAATGCTCGGTTGTATACCGGGCATTTTATTATTTCTAACGTTAGTGGAGAGACTTGAACTTAGGAAGGGGTCGGGAAACGGGAGTTTCCCGTGGCGGAATTATTCAAACCGAGGGGTTTGAAAGCGCAGTTCGCAATAGGCGGACGAGTAGTGAAATTCTCTCCTCCGGCACCAGAATGGAACTTGTGATCACGCAAAATTAGTCGAGCTCGCTCGTCACTTTTTTATTTACCGCTTATTTTTTAAGCGATTTGAGATAGCTAAGCATCGTTTGCGCATCACTGACCTCAAATGGATCGTTGGGGCAGTCATCAGAAAATCCCGGCTCGATAAACATCTTCTTAATGTTCCCGTCTTCAACATACATACTGTAACGCCAGCTACGTTCTCCATAACCTACATCATTTTTTGAAACAAGCATTCCCATCCCCTTAGTGAACAAGGCGGAACCGTCGGGAAGCATTTTTACTTTTGTCGCTTTTTGGTGCTTACCCCACTGGAACATGACATACGCATCATTTACGCTCAAACAAATAACTTCATCAACGCCGAGCTTTTTGAATTCATCGTAGGAAGTTTCATAACCAGGCAAATGTGTTGACGAGCATGTCGGCGTAAAGGCACCCGGAAGTGCAAAGAGAACGATTTTCTTTCCCTTGAAAATTTCATCCGATGTAACATCTTGCCATCGATATGGATTTGACCCTTCCACACTCTCGTCTCGCACGCGGGTTTTGAAAATTACATCAGGAACTTTGGTTGGAATTTTTTGTTCTTTTTTCATGGTTTTATTTTTATGCTCGTAATGCTATTTCGGGACTAGTAGTATACAATATCCCGTACATCAAAACAATATGCCCAACCAAAAAATCATTGTAATGCTTGGTCCAACCGCGACGGGAAAAAGCGATCTGGCGGTTTTTCTTGCAAAAAAATTCTCCGGAGAAGTCGTTTCGGCTGATTCTCGGCAGGTATATAAAGGTCTTGATATCGGCACCGGTAAAGTCCCCCGCGACCCTACAAACTACAAACTACAAACTACAAACTATTTGTATAAGGGTGTTCCCCATCACCTTATTGACGTGGCAAATCCGAAACGGGTGTTCACGGTGTCACAGTATAAAAAATTTGGCGAGAAAGCACTCCAAGATATTTGGCAACGAGAGAAACTTCCTATCATCTGCGGAGGAACAGGATTTTATATCCAAGCACTTATTGATGGAATCATTCTGCCTGAAGTTCCTCCCAATAAAAAACTGCGCACACAACTCGAGAAAAAATCCGTAGCGGAACTTTTTACGATGCTTAAAAAACTTGACCCTCGACGCTCAAAAGAAATTGACCGTAAAAATCCCCGTCGACTTATCCGTGCAATTGAAATTGCAAAATATTTGGGAAAAGTCCCCTATTTGGAAGCAAGGCTTCCAAGCAATACGGATATTTTACAGATAGGTATTGATATGCCTGATGAGATGCTTAAGGAACGGATTGGAAAACGCCTTAAGACACGAATAAAGAAAGGGATGATACGGGAAGCGATTCGCCTCAACCGTCAAGGGCTTTCATGGAAACGAATGGAAGGACTTGGGCTTGAGTATCGCTATATGGCGCGATATTTACAAGGAAAAATTTCAAAAGAGGAAATGGTTATTCAACTTGCCCACGAAATTTGGCAGTATGCAAAACGACAACGAACGTGGTTTAAGAGAGACAAAAGAATCAAGTGGGTTTTGCCGAAACAGAAGAAAATTGTTGAAAAATTAGTAAGTGGGTTTTTGTGGCGGATGAGGTGAGATTCGAACTCACGGTACCTTTTAAAGTACGGCAGTTTAGTAAACTGCTGCCTTAAGCCACTCGGCCACTCATCCTTGTCTACTTTTTTTAAGACGTTTTGCGGACTCATGTGAATTTTCTCCTTCGAGTAGGTTTCT